>JALYHX010000511.1 GCA_030776305.1 Myxococcota bacterium | reverse complement strand
TCACACGAGTGGACCGCGCGTACTCCAAGAAACCCGCATCCACGCACCGATCGCCGCATCACCAGGCGAACGCCGTCGTCCTGTGACCCCCGGCGGGGTTCGGATTCGGCCACCACCGCTCGCTTGGTCCCTGCCGCATGAGCGTCAAACGGAGCAAGTCGATTTCGACCGCGGCGAAGCCGCCCTGGGCCGAAGTGCCGCCGGCGACGCTGAAGAGCTCAACCCCGGCCGCAAGTTGCAGTCCCCAAGGGGAGCCCCCGGTAATCACTGCTTGGAGTGGCCAGTCCCCATAGGCCCCACCGCGCCACGACCTCCACAGCGCGCCCACGTCGAGCGCGACCCCCCAATCGCCGCGCGCAAATCCCCCGCTTGCTGCGCGGACCGCAACCCCCACGTCCGTCCCCAGCCCGAACATCGTCTTGCCGCGGAGCAGTCCGCCGAGCACGAACGACGCGAGCGACGAGCTGCCCACGCCGACGGAGTACGTCAGCGCTGGAGCGAAGTCGCGCGTCGCCGCCGGCCGGTTCCGCTCGAGTGCTTCTCCCCCGCCGACGGCAAGCCAGGAGGTCACGTCGGCGTAGGCATCGCGCGAAGCAATGAATGCGGCGATGGCGAGGGGCACGGCAATTGAGTTGCGCACGGTGCGATGGCTATCACGTTTTGCGAGGGTCCGATCGGGGAGGCTCGGCGTCACGTGAGCGGGGTACGGCGCCGCATCAACGGGACACGGCGCCTCTTCTTCGAGATCGGACGCTCGGTCGGATGACCGCGACGCCTGCTTTGGCTTTCCTGGCGCCTCGTTGAATCCACGGGGCCTCCCATGAGCGCCGAAGATCCGTCTCTTGGCCATATTTGTCGTCTTCTCGCTTCAGTGCGGCGCCTTGCTATCGATGTCGAGCGTCATATGGCACCGACGCGCGCGCCTCGTTTGCCGGTAGAGGCGTCATCGGAGTGCGGTTGGCAGGTGAGTCTGGCACGTATGACGCTCGTTCTTGGCAATTGGGCGCCATGAATGCATCATACGCCGCCTATCATGCCCCTCGACCCTAAAGCATTGTTCGAACGATGCCGTGACGCGCTTGGACTGACGCAAGAAGAGCTCGGTCGGATGCTCGGCGTTTCACGGCGAACGGCGCAACGCTGGTCGACCCAAGGCATACCAAGCTATTCGATAATCGATCTGGCGCGCGTGGCGCATCCTCGCGATCCAGCGCTCGCCACTGAGATCGTCACGGCGCTCGGGACGACACTCGAGGCCGCGGGCATCGTTGCGCCTGCGCCACCAGGCGCTCCTGCACCTGTTCCCGACGGGGTGGTCGACGCGGTGGTGTGCGCCGCTGCAGAGGCGATGGAAATGATGCCGAACGAGGTTCGCCCTGGGCTCCTCGCAGCCTTCGCCCGCGCCAGCGAGATCGGTCTCACGGTCGACGTGATCGAACACGCTCTGCGGGCGCGCCTGCATGCGGCGGACGCGCCGTTGCCTCCGGTGCCGCTGGATGCCAGGTCATCCAAGCGCAGAAGTCCTCGGGATTGAGCCGTTTGGGCGCTAGGCTCCCGCCGGTGAGTGGGACGGAGACATTTCGGCATGAGCTCGTCGTTGGCGCCGACGACATCGACATGCTCGGTCACGCAAGCAACATCGCGTTCGTGCGCTGGATTCAAGACGTCGCGCTTGCCCATTCCGCGGCGGTGGGGTTCGACTTCGACGCGTACCAGCGCCTCGGCGCCGTCTTCGTCGTCGTGCGTCATGAGGTCGATTACATGCGCCCGGCGCTTCGGGACGACCGGCTCGAAGCGCGCACGTGGATATCCAACGTGATGGCCGCCAAGTGTCACCGCGCGACGGAGATTGCGCGCGCGTCCAACGGACAGCTCCTCGCGAAGGGTGTAACGACGTGGGGCTTCATCGAGCTGGCGACGGGCCGGCCCCGTCGAATCGACCCGGTGGTGCGCGTCGCATTCGATCGTTACGTTCGCGAGACGGGATGATTCGGATGGTCACCACGCGCAACGACGGGTTGGACGACTCAACAGGCTGGGATGCGGTCGAGGAAGCCACCGAGCTCCTGCACGAGGAGCGCTTCCGCGACGCCCTGGTCGAGCTCCATCGTGTCCTCGCCGCCGATCCGAAGAACGCTTACGCGTACCATTACTTGGGCGTCGCTTTCTTCGAGGTGGGCGAAATCGAGGCGGCACGAGACGCATACACGGCTTGCTTGAAACTTGCGCCCGCACACCTGGGAGCGCGCGTCGCGCTTTGCCACGTGCTCCGCATCTTGGGTGACCTCCGTGCCGCGCTGCGAGAAGGGATGGCCGCGCTCAGCCAGTCGCCGGGCGATCCGGACACATTGCACGCGATGGGCCTTGCCTATCAAGCGCGGGGTGATCTCGTCGCCGCGCGCAAGTACCTCGAGGCATTCCTGGCCACAGGCCCGGAGTTCGAGGTCACGCTGGAGGTGCGCGCACTGCTCGATTCGATGTCGACGCCGACGTGAGCGCCGGGGTCAACCGCTCTTTCCCCATGTAGGGCACCAGCGCCTTCGGGAGCTTCACCGAGCCGTCCTTCTCCTGGTGGTTCTCGAGGAGGGGAATGAGAATCCGAGGACTCGCCACCGCGGTGTTGTTGAGCGTGAACGGAAAGCCCAGCGACCCATCCGGCATGCGCACGCGAATGTTCGACCGACGTGACTGAAAGTCCCCGAGCGTCGAGCATGAATGCGTCTCGCTGTACGCGTTCCGCCCTGGCATCCACGACTCGACCTCGTGCTTTCGCGTTTGGCCGAGCCCGATTTCTCCGGTGCAGGCGATGGCCACCCGGTACGGAATCTCGAGCTTGGCCAGGATCGCCTCCGCGTTGTCGAGGAGCTCGTAGTGAATCTTCTCGGCCACCGCTTCGTCGGGGGCGCAGAAGACGACTTGCTCGACTTTGGTGAACTGGTGCACGCGATAGAGGCCCCGGGTGTCCTTGCCGTGGGCTCCGGCCTCGCGGCGGAAACACGGCGAGATCCCCGCGTATTTGAGGGGAAGCGAGTCGAGGTCGAGCGTGTCGTCGCAATGCATGCTGACCAGCGCCACCTCGCTCGTTCCAATCAGGAACAGCTCGTCCGCCGGCATGGCGTACGCCTCTTCCCTTCCGAGCGGGAAAAAGCCGGTCCCCGTCATCGCGCGCTCCTTGACCAGCACCGGCGGCAGGACGAGCGTCATCCCGCGCGACCGCAGCGTGTCGACGGCGAGACGAATGACCGAGAGCTCGAGCAGCGCGCCATCACCAATCAGCGCGTACGAGCGGCCCCCCGCGAATCGGCGTGGGCCATCCCAGTCGACGAGCCCGAGTGAAGTCATGAGCTCCACGTGGTCTTTCACCGCAGAGTCGAAGTGTCGTGGCTCACCGACGCGCTTGATCTCGACGTTGTCGTCTTCCGTTTTGCCGACGGGTACCTCTGGGCGCGGCAGGCTCGGCACGCGCAGCATCAGATCCTGATACGCGCGCTGGATCGTGGCGAGTTTCGGCTCGAGATCCTCGATCTCTGCGCGCACTTGCTTCGCCTCTTCGACGAGCTTCGGACGCTCGTCCTTGCTCCCCTTGGGGATGAGCGACGAGAGTTCGTTTTTGCGCGCGCGCCGTTGTTCGAGCAAGGTGGTCGCCTCGCGGCGTTGCTTGTCGACGGCGAGAAGTTCGTCGAGATCGAGGGCCACGCCCTTGTTCGCGATGGCCGTTCGGACCTGATCGGCATTGGAACGGATGAATTGGATGTCGAGCATCGATGAGGTGCACTGGGGCATGCCTCACGGCGCCCGTCGTTTCAATGGATTTTCACGGCAGTAATTTTAGGGCAGGCCCTGCCCGTACCCATGCCCGCGATCGACGCGGGGATGGGCATGGGCATGGGGCCCGCCCTTGTCGCCCGCGGCGCGCACTATCCCGCCTTCACTTCGATGCGTCGCGTCTTGAGCGAATCCGCCTTCGGGAGTCGAAGCCGCAGGATGCCGTCGTCGAACTGCGCGTCGATCTTCGACCCGTCGATACCTTGCGGCATCGCGAACACGCGATGGTAGTCGCGCGCGCGACTCTCCGTCGCGACGAGCCTGCCCGGAGATGCTCCCTCCGGACGACGGGCGTCGATGGTGAGCTGTCCCTTGTCGAGGTGGATGTGGATAGCGTCCTTTGCGGCGCCCGGAAGATCTGCGACGAGGAGCAACTCGTCCTTGTTCTCGTAAACGTCGACGAGCGGCGCGATGGCGACGCGTTGTTGAACGCGCTCGGGTGCGTTTTCCGGGCGCCTTTCCAGATTTTGATTCATGGCGGTTCTCCTAGTTTTTCCTTGACTCATTCGGACCGAACGGCAATCTGACGAGGCCGAGCCTCGGCCGCCTTGGGCATCGTGACCGTGAGCACGCCATCCTTGACGGTGGCCGTCGTGCGCTCGCCCTCGATGTTGCATGGCAAGCTGACACTTCGCGCAAAACGGACTGCACCGCGCTCCTGGCGATGGACGGAGTAACCCTCGGGTGCGTCGCCCTTTCGATCGCCGCTGACGGACAATGTTCCGTTTCCGACGTTGATTTGAAGGTTCTTCTCGCTCACACCGGGGACGTCCGCGGTCAGAACGAGATTCGCCTCGGCGTCGTAAAGGTTGATCAGCGGCCATGTCGACCCCGCGAAAGACGCTGCCGGCAAGGCGCCGGTGCCCTGTGCGGAATCGAAATCATCCCAGAGGCGGTCCATACGACGCCTCAACTCCTCGAACACAGTCAGCGTATTTTCCAAATCTCCGAGACGGGTGAACATGATTGGCCTCCTTGCATCTGGGCTGCAACGACTGCGAAAACGAGCGCCAGGCGAGCGTTCGCCGGGCACTCATCCCGGAGAGCGAAGGTACGACGCCGCCTTTCGGCCGAGAAACGCGCTTCCGTCAACTCCCTGAACGCCAAGATCGATTAAGCACGCACCGGCCGCGGTCAAGGGCCTCTTTCGGCCGAGCCCAGGGGCCCACCCGGAATCTTCGGGGAGACCTCAGAACGGACGCGATCCGCGCGCAGCCCTCGTTCCAAAGCGTCGAGCCTCTTGCTGGTCTCGGCGCGCATCGCGCCCAGCTCGGCAAGCATTTTCTCGATCCCGACCTCGTTCTTC
Source organism: Myxococcota bacterium (assembly GCA_030776305.1). Lineage (GTDB taxonomy): Bacteria > Myxococcota_A > Polyangia > Polyangiales > Polyangiaceae > Palsa-1150. Next base: position 2,839 of record JALYHX010000511.1, on the reverse strand, counting down.
AGATTCACGCGAAAGTCGGTCTCGGCTTGGGCACGATCCTTCGCAGTCTGACGGTTCTGGCTCATCACGATGAGTGGGCCTTGGAGCGCGACCAGAACGGCCAGGACGAGGTTGTAAAAGATATAGGGATAGGGGTCGAAACTGGGCAGTTTGCCGTCATCGCCCTTGGTCCACAGACGGACATGGGCAGCGACCCCCGGTGTATTGACGATGCACCAGCCGACGGTCAGCCCCAGCAGCATCAAAATGAACGCCCAGCTCCCGTTGAGCTCAGCCACCTTGTCGGCAAGACGCTGGCCCCATGTCAAGTTCCCCTCGAACTCCTTCACCACGTCTTTGGCCGCGCGCTGGCTGACCATCGCATTCGTCTCACGCAGCCGCTCTGCCATCTCGGTCAAGATGGTCATCGCCGCCGTCTTCGATCGACTCAAGTGCTCGGCAAGCTCGTCACGCGTCAGCTCGAGCAGCACGGTGTCGACGATCGCCCGCGCGCTCGCGCTGCGCGGTTTCGCGTCGAAGATCGCCAGCTCACCGAAGTACTCACCGGTGCGTACGTCCTTGAGCGGCACCGCCGATCCTTGCTCTTTGCCGGGAAGGAAGATCTGCACCGCGCCCGACTGGACCACGTACATGGACGAACCCTGCTCACCCTGCGCGAAAACGGTCTCGCTCGCCCTGAAGCGCTTCTCGATGATGCGCTCGGCCAGCGCCTCGCGGTCTTCATCGGTCAACCCTTGAAAGAGTGGAATCTGGGCCAAGAGGTCTGCGGGGCGCATCGTTCTCGTATGGGGGGAGGCCCGCAAAGAGCGGGAGGCCCGAATGGATGCTCGCGCGCCCTTACGGGGTTGGGCAAGAGGCACGCGACAGCCTCCACGAGTGCGGACCGGGGCAGCCTCGTGCGGGCAATGGCGCGATACCCCTGAGCAGGCGCTCGCCTCCCGTGGTACATGAAGCGGCGATGCGTCGTTGCATCATCGTCTTTCTTTTGACTTACGCTTCGGCCGGCTGCTCCTCGCTACTGGGCGATTTTACAACCGCGCCAGAGACGAGCGACGCCGGTACCGCAGTCGACGGAGGCGCCGGGGACGCGATCACGGCCGGCGATGGCGATGGGGACAACGGCTCGGCGACCGTGGTGCACGTCATCACGGCGGATGTGTCGGTGTATCTCGGTGAGACCGCCGCAATCGACGCATCGAAGAGCACGACGACGCGAGGATCCCTCACGTTCGCATGGACGGTCTCGAGTGTGCCCGCCGGGAGTCGGATTTCGACGGCCAGTCTCATTGGCGTCGACTCCGCAACGGTCCGCTTCGCGCCGGACCGCGCCGGCGACTATGTCGTCGCGGTGACGGCCCTGGGCCTCGGTGCGAGCGACGCGCGGTCCGCGACGGTCACGGCCGCAGTGCCGCAGGTCCTCTTCGCCCAAGGAGTCACCGGCGCTCAGCGCGGAGCCGGCGGCGGACAAGCAGCGGCCTACTACACCATCGCTGACCTGGACGGCGGCAATGCCCACCCGGTCCTTTGTCCCGACGTCGTCAGCAATGCGCCAAACCGGCTCGTGCCGGCGTTGTACGCTGCGTACGCCGGTCGCGCCTACGACTACTGGGAGGCACCGCCGGGGCAGCCTTCCAGGTTCGCCGCGTTCACCGTGGATTACGCGCCGGATGGTTTGTCGATCGCGACTCATCTCTGGGCCGGAACGACCCAGTCTACGTGCACTGCGCCGCCGGTCGACCTCGGGGCTACGATCTTCGGCCCCGGCCGTCCATACGGATCAGAGCCACACTTCAATCCGGACGGCACGTCCTTCGTCGTCTTCGATCAGCAATGGCACATCGTGACCTATGCGGCCGACGGAGGACGCCCTCCCAACGTCATCACCACCTATGGCGTTCCGTACGACCAGGCGTCGCAGTTCCTGGACCCCCTCGGGCTCGAGGCGAGCAACGGCTACTCGGTCGAGCCGCCGCGAGTCGCCTGGACCGCGAATGGCCTTGAATTGGCCTGGGCGCAACCGACCGTCGGCGGCTGGCAAATCGTCACCGCGGCCGACAAGCCGAATCAAACGCCGACCACGTACATGACCTGCACGGGGGTCACGCCACGCGAAATCGCATTGCTCCCTGACGGCACGGTGATTGCGTCGTTCCGTCAAACGCGTGGCTCGAGCGAAAACCTCTATCAATTGAAGCCAGACGCGCAGCAGAAATGCTCGCAGGAGCACCAGTACACGAACCTCGCGGACTCCGGGAGCTCCACCGCCACCGACTTCGCCGTTTCACCCGATCGTTCGCAAATCGCATTCCTGCAGATCGACACGAGCCTGCAAGACGCGGGGGCATGGCAACAGGGCAATTCACAGCTCCCGGGCGGCTACGTGTACGTCGTTCCCGTTGCTGGGGGAATTCCCAAACTACTATCCAGCGAACCCGCTCTCTTTGGTCCTCGATGGATCGGAGCAGGCACGGCGCTCGTCTTCACGCGCCTCGACGGCATGGCCTCGAGCACGGGAAAGCCGGCCACCTCCGTGGTCGTCATCGCGCCGGACGGCGGGGCCGAGCACACCGTCGCGCAGGGTGACGGCGTCAGCACATTCGTGTCGACGTCCGGAAACGCAGCCTGCAACGTGGGGGGAGGCGCGCTCGGGCGGCTGGGCCGGACGGAAAGCGCGCCTGCGTTCTCGTCGCTCCTCACGGTGTTGGGGTGGCTGGGCTTGGGGGCGCGCGCGGTGCGCCGGCGGGCCGTCCGCGGACAGTCCTCGGACCGTCCGTGACATATGCCCGCGCGTGGAGGCTCGGGCAATCCCGCTTCCTCGCCGCGGGCACGCACATTGATG
>JALYHX010000510.1 GCA_030776305.1 Myxococcota bacterium | reverse complement strand
GGGCGGCTGAGCGCCGCAGGGCTCGGCGGGGATGGGCGCCGAACGGCGCACGGCGACCGCGGTGCGCCTTGGAACTGCTCAATCTAGTCCGTGGCTTGTACCACTTCGTCCGAGCCGTTACGGCGAGAGGGCCGGCGCTGCGTCTTGGCGGGCGAACTGCTCAAGGACCGGCTACTCGCCTGAAGGCCGCGATTACCGCGCAACCCCTTGCACTTTCTTTTCGCTTAGCGATAGGCCAAGCGCGTTTCGCATGCTGCGAAAAAAGCGAAAGAGGAACGCACAAGATCGAAAGATGAGAGCATTGAAGGCACACAACCGGTGTGCCATCCGTCGTGGCGGCCTGGATGATGCACTAGCTGCTAGAGCAGCTCGAGGTGTCGAAACCTCGGTGTCTGGTGATCTGCTCGAACCGAGGAACGAAGCCGCCATGGATACTCCGGATGCCAAGGCCCTGTTGAAGACCGACGCCCTTCAAAGCGCGATTTTCAACAGCGCCAATTTCTCGAGTATTGCCACGGACTCGAACGGTGTCATCCAGATCTTCAATGTCGGTGCGGAACGAATGCTCGGTTACACGGCCGCCGATGTCGTGAACAAGGTAACGCCGGCAGACATTTCTGATTCGTCGGAGATAATCGCCCGAGCCGCTCTTCTGAGCCTCGAGTTCGGTAGCCATATTGCGCCCGGGTTCGAAGCTCTCGTCTTCAAAGCGTCTCGTGGAATCGAAGACATCTACGAGCTGACGTACACCCGCAAGGATGGGACTCGATTCGCAGCCGTGGTGTCTGTAACCGCGCTTCGCGACGCTCAGGAAGCCGTCATCGGATATCTCTTGATCGGCACCGACAACACCGCGCGCAAGCAGGTCGAAGAGGAACGCGCGAGACTCGACCGAGAGAAAGAACGCCTCCGGGGCGAGCTCGAACAGACCTTGGAGCGCTCCACGCTCCTGATCGACGGTGTGCGAGACTACGCGCTCTACACGCTCGATCCAGAGGGATTCGTGACGAGTTGGAATACGGGTGCCGAGCGTATCAAGGGGTACACGGAGGACGAGATCGTTGGCAAACACTTCTCCGTCTTCTACGAACCGAGCGATGTGAAGGCGGGACGCCCGGACGAGGAGCTCAAGCGCGCAGCCGATACCGGGCGATGTGAAGAGGAAGGGCGGCGAGTGCGAAAGGGTGGGTCTTCATTCTGGGCCAGCGTGATCATCACATCGCTTCGGACCCCCAATGGAAGACTCCGGGGCTTTGCGAAGATCACGCGGGACATCACCAAGCGCAAGGAGGCGGACCTGGCACTCACTTCCTTCATGGGGCGACTTCAGCGCAGCAACGAAGAGCTCCAAGAGTTCGCGATGATCGCCTCGCACGATTTGCAGGAACCCCTTCGCAAGGTGCAGATGTTCGGCGATCGGCTCCAGCAAGAATTCGCGGACAAACTAGGTCCCATCGGCGAGGACTACATCAAACGAATGCAGGGCGCCGCATCTCGTGGACAGACTCTCATCCAGGGCCTGCTCGCGTATTCACGGGTGACGACGAAGGCGCAACCGCCCGTGCTCGTCGATCTGCGCGCGATTGCGACCGAAGTCGCCAGCGACCTCGAAGCACACATCGCACGGGTGCACGGGACGATCGAGATCGGCGCTCTGCCCACGATCGAAGCCGACCCGCTTCAAATGCGCCAATTGCTGCAAAACCTCCTTGGCAACGCGCTGAAGTTCCACCCCCCCGAGGTTTCGCCGGCGGTCCGCATCTCGGCCACTTCCGTCGACATACATGGCGCACCCGGCGCCTGGCAGATCGCCGTGTCAGACAACGGCGTCGGTTTCGACGAGAAGTACCTCGACCGAATCTTCAAACTCTTTCAGCGTTTGCACGAACGCGGCGTCTACGAAGGGGCGGGCTTGGGCCTTGCCATTGCTCGCAAGATCGTCGACCGCCACCAGGGCACAATCACCGCACGGAGCGCGCCGGGGCAGGGCACCACGATGCTCGTCACCCTGCCCACGTCCCAGCAAACAGTGGGGAAAAGCTCATGAGCAAGCAAGGCAATCCGATCTGCATCCTGATGGCCGACGACGACGAAGACGATCGGCATTCCACACGCGACGCGTTCGAGCGAAACCGAATGGCCAACGACTTTCGCACCGTCAACGACGGCGAAGAGCTGATGGCCTTTCTCCGGCGACAAGGCAAATACGCCAACGCACCGCGACCGGGGCTGATTTTGCTCGACCTCAACATGCCGAAGAAGGATGGGCGCGAGGCGTTGGCCGAAATCAAGCGCGATCCCGCCTTGCGGTCGATTCCCACCGTCGTCTTGACCACGTCGAGCCAAGAAGAGGACATCTTGCGTAGCTACGACCTGGGCGCGAACTCGTACATCACGAAGCCGGTGACGTTCGAAGCGCTTGTGAAAGCTCTCGGCACCCTCGGCAAGTATTGGGTGCAGGTGGTCGAGCTGCCCGACAAGCCCGAGCAGGCGTGAGGAAAGGCGTCGGACGTTGGCCAGTTCGCCCATCCGCGTTCTTCTCGTCGATGACGACGAGGACGACTACGTCATTACGCGCGATCTGCTGGCGCAGGTGACGACTCCCAAGTGCGCTCTCGAATGGCGGAGCACGTACGACACGGGGCTGGCTGCCGCAATGGAGAACCGCCACGACGTTTACTTGTTCGACTACGCCCTCGGCGCGCGCGACGGCATCGAGCTCGTCCGCGCCGCCGCAGAGAGGAATGTGACGGGCCCTGTCCTGCTGCTGACGGCACACGACGAAGCCGACTTGGACGTCCTCGCTGCCGCCGCGGGGGCGACCGACTACCTCGTCAAAGGGCACATGACGGCGCCCCTTCTCGGGCGCGCGATTCGCTACGCACTGGCACGCCATGAGAGCAACGATGCTCTCCGACGCGGGGCACACGAAAAGACGGTTATGCTTCAAGAGATTCATCATCGGGTGAAGAACAATCTTCAGGTGATCTCGAGTCTTTTCAACTTTCAAATGGAGCACCTCGAGAACCCAGAGACGCGGGCGATTCTGCGCGTCACGCAGATGCGAGTGCACTCGATCGCGCTCATTCACGAAAAGCTATACCAGTCGCCCCTCCTCGCGAGCGTGGACATGGGTGACTACATGTCGGGGCTCGTGGCGATGCTGACACAGACGCACGACCGGCACGTGCTCACCGAGATCCGCGCCGGTGACATCGTCCTCCCCGTCGACATCGGGCTGCACTGTGGTCTCATCGTGAGCGAGCTCGTGACCAATGCACTCAAACACGCATTCCCGGTGACCCTACTGTCACAGTCGTTGCCGACCATCGTCGTGGACCTTCGCCGCCGCGAAAATGACTTCGTTCTTTGCGTCACGGACAACGGTGTCGGATGGTCTGGCCCACTAGATACCGAGAGCACCAAGTCCTTGGGGCTTCGCCTCATCGGCATGTTCGCGCAACAGCTGGGTGGTGGCGTCGTGTTTTCGAGTGACGGGGGGACTTGCTGCAAGGTGACGTTTCCCACGGGGAATGCCTGATCAATTCGAGTTGGGGAGGGCGTGCGATGGGAGCGAATGTCTTGGTGGTCGAAGACGAAGTCATCATCGGACAGGACATTCGTCGCATATTGATCGGCTTCGGCTACGACGTCACGGCCGTCGCTGCGACGGGCGACGATGCCATCCGTGCCGCGCGAACGCGCCCTCCGGATATCGTCCTCATGGACATCAAGCTGAAGGGCCGCCTCGATGGAATCGAAACCGCGACGCGACTTCGAGACGAACATGACGTTCCCGTCGTCTACCTGACCTCGCACTCGGATGAGCCGACGCTCGTGCGCGCCAAGACGACGAGGCCGCACGGGTACGTGGTCAAGCCGTTCACGGACCGGGAGCTGCGAACATGCATCGAGATCGCACTGGGCAGGCGGGAGTTGGAATCGAAAGCGCGGGCGGAGTCCAGTCGACTCGTAGCGGCGAACGTCGAGCTCGTGGCAAGAAGCGAGGAACACAGGCGCGAAAGTGAGCGGGTCCTGGCTGCTGCGCGGACGGATCCGCTGACGGAAGCTGCCAATCGGCTTCATTTGCAAGAGGATCTTGAAGGCGTCGCCGATCGTGCGCGCCGCTACGGTCATCACTATTGCGCCGCTTTCTGCGATATGGACGGATTCAAAAGCTACAACGACACGTTCGGCCATCTCGCCGGGGACGGCGCGATTCGCGTCGTCTCTCGAACGATTCACGAGCAGCTCCGGCGTGGCGACGGCTTCTACCGATACGGGGGCGACGAGTTTCTCGTCCTCTTGCCGGAGCAATCACTGTCCAACGCGGGGGAGTGCATGGAGCGCGTACGCCGTGCGGTCGCGGCGATTCCCGTGGCGGCGGCGGGCGGCCCCCTTGCCCGACCCGTGACCATCAGCATCGGCATCGCCGAACTGCGGAATACGCCGGAGAAGGACGCGATTCAGTCCTGGCTGCAGACGGCGGACGACGCGCTCTATCGGGCGAAAGCAAGAGGGCGAAATTGCGTCGAAATCGCGGAATGACGGGGAAAATGGCACTGGCGGGAACCGATTGGGGACCATGAAATGAGTACGAGCATCCTGGTGGTCGAGGACGAGATTCTGATTGGACAGGATATCCGGCGCATCCTGTCTGGGTTCGGATACGACGTGCTTCCCCTCGCCACGACGGGCGACGAAGCCCTTCGCGCGGTGGCAGCACGCGCGCCCAACCTGGTCCTCATGGATATCAAGCTCAAGGGACCGATCGACGGCATCGCGACGGCCGGGCAACTCCAAGAGAGGCACCGCTCTCCAGTCGTCTATCTGACGTCCCATTCGGATGAAACGACCCTCGCGCGAGCCAGACAAACGAACCCGTTTGGGTACCTCGTCAAACCATTTACCGATCGTGAGCTTCGGACGTGCATCGAGATTGCCCTGGCCAAACACGAGCTCGAGTCGAAGCTGCTCGCGCGGGAGCGCTGGTTCAGCACGACGCTTCGATCGATCGGCGACGCTGTCATCGCTACGGACGAAAACGAAGTCATCACATTCATGAATGCGGCCGCCGAAACCCTCACCGGATGGCAGAGCAGCGAGGCCGTAGGCCAGAGCCTCAGTCGAGTGGTTCAGCTCGTCGGTCCCGACCACAAGCCTCTTCCTGGCCCGGTTTCCGGTGCGATCCGGAGCGATTTCGCCGCCATGCTCCCCCACGGTATCGAGATCGTTGCCAAGGATGGTAGCCGCTTGCCCATCGACGACTGCGCGACCCTCATCAAGGATGACGAAGGAGTAGTGTTGGGCCGCGTCGTCGTGTTCCGAGACATCACGGATCGCATCAAGATGGAGAAGCGTCTCGCCCTGTCCGAGCGGCTCGCAGCGCTGGGCACGATGGCGGCCGGCGTTGCCCACGAGATCAACAACCCGCTCGCGTACGTCATGTTGAACGTCGCCTATGCGCTCGACGCGCTCACCCCGGTCGATGCGGAGCAGTCTCGGCTCACGGGCGAGCCACTCCGGGAAATCAGGAAAGCCCTCCAGGCCGCCTCCGAGGGCTGCGCCAGCGTGCGCAAGATCGTCCAAGAGCTGCGCCGTTTTGGGCGCGTCGAAGATGGCTCGCGCACCCTCGTCGACCTCCCGGACGTTCTCGACACTGCCGCGCGGATGACGGCCAACGCGATTCGCCATCATGCGCGGCTTCGATTCGTCTACGGGACCACGCCGTTCGTCGAAGCCAGCGAGGGGCAACTGGTTCAGGTGTTCACGAACCTGTTCGTCAACGCATATCAAGCAATCGGTGAAGGAAAATCGAGTGAACATGAAGTCCGAGTCGTTACCTTCACCGACGAGGGGGGTCGGGCCGTCGTGGAGGTACGAGACACTGGTTGCGGTATTTCCCGGGAAAACCTTTCTGGAATTTTCGATCCGTTTTTTACCACCAAAGCGATCGGCGAAGGGACTGGGCTCGGCCTATCGATTTGCCATGGCATCGTGACCTCCCTGGGTGGCCGGATCACTGTGGACAGCACGATCGGCAAAGGAAGCGTATTCCGAGTCGTGCTGCCCCCGGCGACCCAGCGTAAGGTCGAGCCCGAGCCCCTCACGCAAGCGCCATCCACGCGACGAGGCCGCATCCTCGTCGTCGATGACGAATTGGCCGTGGGCACCGCGATTCGCCGCGTCCTTCAGAGGGAGCACACCGTCGTCATCGAGGCGGATGCTCGTGAGGCCCTGGCCCGTGTCGCGAACGAGGACTTCGACGTCATCCTCTGCGATCTCATGATGCCGATCATGTCGGGTATTGAGTTCTACGAAGCACTTACCAAGTCACGCCCTGCGGCAGCCCGCCGGGTCGTATTCATGACAGGGGGCGCATTCACCGCGCGGTCGAAAGACTTCCTCGAATCGGTGGCGAACGTCTCGATCGCCAAGCCGTTCGACGTCCAGAGCCTGAAGGAGGTCCTCAGGGACTTCTTGGCGTAGGGTCGCGATGTGGCGCCGCCTCCCATGAGACGAGTTCTGCATCGCGCGCGAACGGGGCGTGGGGGGGACCTGCTCGTTCTGCGTGAATGGCAGGGCTCGCCGATACGCCTCCCGCGCCTGGTCATCGCGGTGGAGGCGTCGAAGGATATCGGCGCGCGCCAGGTGAAACGGTGCGTACTCCTGCAGCGTACGTGCGCGCTCGATGCTCAATTAGACCGCAGGTTGTCACATACCGACCGGCATGTGACAGAAACCAAGCGTGCCGCACGGCTTGCTCCCTAAATGGGCCTACGACCGC
>JALYHX010000509.1 GCA_030776305.1 Myxococcota bacterium | reverse complement strand
GCGGTGCGACCGCACCGCCGACCCCCGGCGCGGGAGCCGTCGCGGCCATTGCATCGGCGAGCGCGTGCATTCCATAACCCCCGGGTGGCCCACCGTAGCCGCCCGCTTGCGGCGCACCGTAACCCGGCGGCCCTACGACAGGAGCGGGAGGCGCCCCGCCGCCTCTCCGGCGGCCTCCGCCGCCGCGCAGGAGCACGATGGCGAGAAGGACGATGACGACCAGCAGTCCGGCAATCCCGGCGATGAGCGGCCACGACAGGGGCTTCTTGGTCGCCTTGAGCGTGAGCACTGTCTTTTCGTCGACCGCCGATGCGCGGTGCGCCTTGTTGTCATAGACGACCACGCGCGCAACGACGTTGTCCCCGGAGCCCTCGAGCACCTTGTCGTCGTCCGGCACGCTGAACGTCGCGTAACCGTCGCCTGCCGCGATGGCCGTCCCGAGCATGTGCTGCGCCTGGAGCTGTTGCATCGCCTTCTTGGCAACCTCCGGATCGCGGGTGCTTGTCTGCTGCGGGTTGGGGCGAGTGCCTGCCGGAATGAAGTACGCTTCGGCGCGCTGTTTCTCGCCGGACCAACAGAAGTCGCCGTAGACGGTGAATTGTCCCCCCGGATAGAGAGGGTTGCTTTGCGCCTCCTGCGTCGTCTTGGCGAAGTCGACGTCGAGGGGCCATTGCGTGGGGTCCACGCCGAGTGGCACGTCCTTGAACGTGCCGTCCGGCGCGATCATCGGATGGGTGTTCTCGAAAACGAGATTGAATGTCTGCTCGACGCTCGGGTTTACGCAGCTCATCGTCCAGTGAATCAGCCACATGCTGTTGAAACGTGTCCTCACCAGGCCGAGGATCGTCTTCGCCTTCGCGGCTCCTTGCCCGTCCTGAACGATGTCGAAGAACCCGCCGATTTCCGGGTTGGCGAGCGCCTGCATGAACTGCGCTTCGTTGTTCCTATAGATGTTCTCCATCAGGTTGGATCCATTCGGAAGCCAGACGGAGATGACGGGGAGCGGCGTCTTCGGCAGCGACGTGTTGTCCGGGGGGAACCGACCCTGGTCGAGGTACTGATGGAACACATCCGCCGTGGGACTCGCGCTCTCCGGGTCGCCACGTCCGGCGCCGTTCGACAGGACGACCATCGCCTGATGAAGCGGTACCACGTCAGGCTGATCGGAGTTCCCGAGCGAGCCGAATGCGTCCTGGGTCATGCTCTTGATCTCGCTGAAGAGCGCGCGATCGCGGCCGTGTGACGCGGTCGGCGACTTGAAGTCGTTGAGCGCGTTGCCGAGGTCGGCCCGCTGCTTGTACGTCTTCCACTTCGTGTCCCGCACGACTTGCATGTCGTCGAAGAACATGAGGTCCATCAAGTCGTTCGGCTGCATCTGCTCGATGAACTCGTGCGCAATCGTGCGCGCGTCGCCGAAACGCGACCCCATGCTACTGGCGGCGTCGACGGACACGAGCCAAGCCGTGCCGATGTTCGGCTGGTTTTGTTGCTCGGCCTTGCCCCACTGGATCTTGTCGACGAACTTCGACAGGTGGTCCTCGCCCGCGACCTTGACCAGGAGGTGGGCGTTCTGCTCCGGAAATGGGAAGGGGTCCCAAAGTCCGCCGGGCTTTTCGAGCTGCTCGCTCCAGCACGAGAGCGTGCTTGCGCCGGCACACGGCTGCAGGACGTCGCTGAGTCGTTTGAACTGGACGACCTCGATCACCGTGGTGAGGACCGGCTTGCCGTTCAGGAGGCCCGCGCGGGGGTCGATCCGTAGAATGTGCGCTTCTGGCGCAGCGCCCACCGTTTGCGGCGTCAGCAGCGAGAGCGCGGGAATGAGAAGCAGTGGGAAGATCGACAGTCGTCGTGCCATCTCGACGTTTACCTCGTCGTTGCGTTGCGCGGGAGAAAGTGGTCAGACTCGACCGATGACCTTCACGATCGTCGCGTACGCCCCGAAGCGCAGGCGGTCACCGTCCCGAAGGTCACGCCGACCGTTGAAGCCGAGATGCTCGTCGTTGACGAACGTGCCGTTGGTCGACCCGGTATCTTCGATGGTGATGGTGCCGCTCGCCGCGTCGACGACGATCACCCCGTGGCGAGACGAGATCGTCGGATCCTGCAGGCCGATGTCGATGTGATCGCCGCTGCCGAACCGGCCGATGGTCAGACGGCCCCCGGTCAGTGGCCAAAAGTCGCCGCTTGGATTGCTGCCGAACGCGACGAGAAAGCCACGCAGGGCCGCCGGCGGCACAGGATGGGGATCTGGCTCGTTTCTTCCTTGATGGGTCGGCCCGGGGTGCGCGCCGAAGCCAGGTTGCACCGGAGGGAACCCCCCTGGCTGCGCGGGAGGCATCTGGAGCCCGGGCGCAGGAGGAGGCGGCGTGGGTGGAACGTAGCCGCCGCCCGGAGGTGGCGCCCCGAACCCCCCGGCGCCCGGGTAGGCTCCGCCCGTGAACTGCGTGGGGTCCAGCGCGACAGGGTGGCCAAATGGGCAGTAGCTCGCCCCTGGAGCGAGCTCGTGGCCCATCTGGCAGAACATGCGACTGGGCAGAGGCCCGAATCCAGGCGTGCCGGGTGGAGCGCCGTAGGGGGATGGGTTGGGCGCTCCGTAAGCGGAACCCCCAGGCGAGCCAGCCGGCGTGCTCTTACGTGTAATGGGAGTACCGCACGCGTTGCAGAACCTGTCCGTCGGCCTTGCGGGAGTTCCGCACTGGGGGCATGCGCTCATGGTTCGGGCTTTCGCGGGTGAGCATATCGAAATCGCGCCGCAATGTACCCACGACGATGCGCCATGAAGGGCCCCAAGCGCCGAAGCAAGCCGCGCAGCGTCATCGGGCGAATCGTACGACGGGTCGTACGTGGGGGAGAGCCTTGCGATGAGTCTCAAGATACTGGCTCTCGGGCGACGGCGACCTCCGGGACCTGGGGGTCCGAGCTGCGACGCATACCCCGGTCCCGACGCACCACATCCGACGCTCTCCTCCGACCAGACATGCCAACGACCCGCCGTGCCAAATTGCCGTGATCGTGCACCCCTGCAGCGCAGCAGCACGGTACTAATACGCAATCGACGAATCGTCCGCAAAATTGACGCATTTTGGGAAGCCACATCACCTTAACAATCGCATAACTAAGACTCGCCGAAAGCGGCGAGGCGGGGCCGGCCCCATTGGGGGCAGACGCCCGAGCATTCTTCCAATAGGGCGGTTTTTACAACGTAGGTATTCCTCTCACGAGGTCGTAGCCATGTCGAGATTCGGGACGGCGCCCCCCGTGGCGGACGGGAGAAACAAGACGACGCGCGTATTGAACGCGCGCAGCGGATGGATCCTCGCTTCGGCGCTTCTGGTGTCCGGCGGGTGCGCGTTCGGCTCGATTGGCGACGCGGGGAGTGGACGGGGTGGAAATGCAGGAGGAGGGGGCACCGGGGGGGCCAGCGGAGGGGGGGGGACAGGGGCAGGAGGATCTGGAGGCTCTCTCGGCGGCCAAGGGGCGCTCGATGGCTCGACGGGTACGAGCAGCGGCTCGAATCTGCATCCCGGCAACGGTACCCCGCCTCCTGTCGTCCTCAAGCCGACGTCGCGACTGGCGCGGCTGAGCCACACCCAGTTGGTCAACACGTACCGCGATCTCCTGAAGCTGACGGACGTCACCGCTGCGGACAAGATGCTGACGCTCGATGCCGTGGTTGGTTTCGACAACGAGGCCGAGTCGCTCTTCGTGACCAACCAACTGTGGGCCAACCTGCAGCAGGTCGCCGAACAATTCGCCCACGCGGTGGCCTCGACGCCAACGTCGCTCGCGCAACTCGTGCCCGCAGGCGCGCCGACCGATCCGACAGGCAAGGCGACGGCGTTCATCAAGACGCTTGGGCTGCGCGCGTACCGCAGGCCGCTGATCGACGCTGAGGTCCAGGAAGCCCTGACGCTTTTCAACCAGGGGCCGATGTTGCTCGGAGGCACCGACGCGTTTGCGACGGGCGCCGAACTGGTCCTGCAGTTCTTTCTGCAATCGCCGTATTTCATCTACCGGATGGAGCTCGGCGACCAGGTCGCGAACAATCGGATTCCGCTCAACGACTACGAAGCTGCGACAAAGCTTTCATATGCCCTCACGAACACGATTCCGGATGATGCGCTGTTCGCGGCCGCCGGCCAGAGCAAGGTCGCGAACCCGACGGATCTGGCGACGCAGGCCGCCCGCCTGATCGCCACGCCCGCGGCCCTTGCGGCGGTGGAGCACTTCCACTTTCAGATGTATCGCCTGGGTGTCTACGACGGCGTCGTGAAGGACCCGAAGATTTATCCGCAGTTCACGACCAGCATGGGTCCGGCCCTTCGGCAGGAGAATCTTCTTTTTCTCGACTGGGTGTTCAACAACGGCAAAGGCGTGTCCGACATCTATACGTCGCCCGTCTCCTTCGTAAACAATCTTCTCGCGCCGACGTATGGACTGCAGGGCACGTTCACGAGCGCATTCCAACAAGTCACTCTCGATCCGATGCAACGCGGAGGACTGCTGACACAACTTGGGTTTCTGGCGGCCGAGGCCACGTCGAACGACGTGGACACCATTCATCGCGGCGTCTTCGTGAATCAGAGGGTGCTCTGCGTCGTGCTGCCACCCCCGTCGCCGCTCGCACGTCCGCTGCCCGTGAACACGGCGAACCTACCGGACCGGATTCGCGTCGACTCATTCACGGGAAAGGGCACCTGCGCCGAAACCTGCCATGCCAAGCTTCTCAACCCGCCGGGCTTCGCATTCGAGCACTACGACAGCATCGGCGCGTATCGAACGAGCGATCAGGGACAGCCCATCAACTCCGCCGATTCGTACCCGTTCTCGGATGGCACGCAAAACTTCAACGACGCGATCGACTTCGGGAAAGACCTGTCCAAGACCCAACAGACGCACGGGTGCTACGTCCAGAATTGGGCGACGTATCTCTATGCACGCGCGGTCGCGGACACGTCGACCGGCATCCTCTCGACCGAGGACGCGCCCACAATCGATTATCTGGCCCAGGAGTCGCTGACTAGCGGATTGCCCGTCAAGGATCTGGTCCTGTCCATCTCGACGAACGACAACTTCCTCGCACGTGCGCCCAAGGTGAACTGACATGGCCACACCCAAGCCCTTCACAATGCGGCGTCGTCATTTCTTGACTGGCTTCGGCGGCGTGACCATTGGTCTGCCCTTGCTCGACGCGATGATTCCGCGGTGGGCGCGCGCGCAGACGGTCGCCGTTCGCTCGCCGTACCTCGCGATCGTCGTCAACGGCAACGGCGTCGTTCAGGCCGGCGCGGCGATTGGGGGGTCCACCGATCCCGAGTGGTTCTGGCCAACCGCGGCGGGACCATTGACTACCGCGAGCATGATGGCGGACTCGGGCATGCCCGCGGCGGGGCGCGAAACTGGGGAGCTGGCCGCCTATGCGAGTCGACTACTCATCGTTCGTGGCGTGAGCCACCCGTTTGGCGCCATGGGGTGCCAACACGCCGGGGGGGACGCGCAGCTGCTGACCAGTGCGAAGCTGACGGGGTCCGGGCCGAAGACACTGTCGCTCGGTGTATCGATGGACACGGTTGTCGCGAACAAGATGAACCCACCGGGCGGCAGCGTCGATCCGCTGGCGCTCCACGCCGGGCGCTATTCGCCGGGTGGAACGGGCTTCGACGTGCCCGGATACATCTCATACATCGGTCCGGGACAACCGCGCTCGCCCCAGCCTTCGCCGTATCAGGCTTATTTGGCAATCATCGGTAACGGGTCGAGCAACAACGTCAGCGCGGCCGCCCAGATGTTGATCGGGCAGCGTCGCAAGAGCGTCAACGATTTGGTGCGAGGCCAAATCAAAGCGCTTCTGGCCCGACCTGACCTCTCGAGCACCGACGTCCAACGACTCAACCAACACTTTGCCGCCATCCGTGATCTCGAGGTCCTGGTGACCAACCGACTGTCGGCGACCGAAGTGACGGCGATGCAGGCGGTGGACGCCACTCCGTACGCCACGACGAATCACGTGGCCCTCATCAAGCTCCACATGGACCTGATGGTCTTCGCGTTGTCATCGGACTTCACGCGCGCAATTACGTTGAAGATCGGCGACCGTGAGGATGATCACCCGTTCCCCGAGGACGGAGGGACGACGTTTCATACCATCACGCATCGAGGTGTGCCCAACGCAGTCATCAAGCATGATCGCATCGTCCGAACGCACTTCGGCCTGTTCAAGTATTTCCTCGACAGCCTCGCCGCCGTCTCGACGCCAACGGGCACGCTCCTCGATATGGGATTCCCAATCTGGACGAACCAGGTTGCGAACGGCAGCCACTCGTACATCAGAGTCCCATGGATCATCTCGGCGCCAGCGACCGGCTATCTGAAGAGCGGTCAATACGTCGACTTGGCCGCGCCCGCTCAAACGAATCAAATGCTCAACACGCTGATGACCGCGGCGGGACTCCCCACGACGAATTTTGGAGATCCGAGTCTTCCGGGTGGGGTGATCACGCCGCTCGTCCGGTGACGTTCCTGCAGATTCGGCGGGTTCAGGCCGTTCTCGGCTTGCTGACGGTCGCCGTTGCCGGATGCTCCGCCTCGGGCGGTAACATGGGCAAGCCGTTGGCAGGCGACGCTGCGACATCCGAATCCGACAGCGGCCCATCGCGGCCCGGGGATGCGTTCGCCGACGGCACCGTCCCAACACCGAACCCATCCGCGGCAGAAAGCGGGTCTCCTGTGGATGACGCAATGGACTCGGGTCAGCCCCCGTCCGACGGGCCAGTCCCGGTCAACGCTGATGCCGCGGATGCAGGAGGAAGCGCTGTGGGTGATGGCTGCGCTGGGCTCTTCTGTGAGGACTTCGAAAAGGGGACGATCGATCCGCTGGTTTGGTCCACGCACTTCAGCGGCAAGCAACCCGCTGGCGTGGTGCAGACGACGATGGTTGCGCACGGAAAGTACGCGGTGAGGTTTCACGCCGTCAACAGCGACAGGGCTTACTCCTTCATCGTCACGAAGAACGCGCCAGCGGGGCTTCGCGGACACCATTTCGGCCGCGCCTACTTCTACATCACTCCGATGCCCCCCACGATGCACACGGAATTCTTGTTTTCGGGAACAGCCGGATTTCCCACGCTGAAATACCTTGAGGTCGCCGGGATCGGAAGTGCCTGGCAGTTGACCTTCGTCGACCTTGCGACAGGCGGCGCCGAGTCATATCACTCGGGCGGGAGCATACCTCTGGTGCGATGGGTGTGTCTCGAGTGGGAATTCATGGACACGCCGGATCAAGCGACCGTATTCGTCGATGGATCGCTTGGTTATACGACCCCGAATGGCTTCAACTCGGGTGGGAAAACCAGCGGACTCGTCGGGCCATTCACGGACTTCGGCTTTGGATTCTATGCGTGGCACCCGGCGACGTACGATTTCGACGTGTACTACGACGACGTCGTCCTAGATATCAAGCGGGTGGGCTGCCTGCCTTGACCTGGGATGAGCGTCGTCCAGTGTTCCCGCAGCAATGCGCAAATCACATGGGCAATGGTGCGGGCACGACTGGAAGCGTTGCAATGTGAGATTGGTAGCCGGCACCGAAGGCTGTCGGCGCTCCATTGAATCCGGTGATGAGTGCCGGCGAACCGTACGGATTGAACGCCCAGGCGAGGTAGGACACGCCGTGCTGATCGGCCCAGGCCATGTACCCGTCCGTGAACGCATGGCCCCCCGTGGTTTCACCGAGCTCACCTGTGATGACCGGGACCATCTGCGCCACCGGGGCGACGGTGGCGTTCCAGTAGTTGACGTCCGTGCCTGTGTCCACGTCATATTGATGAAAACTCGCTGCGATCTGAGGTGGAGACAACGTGTCGGTGGGTTTGTGCTCCAGCCAGTGGTCGAGGATGTTGGCGACGCCCAATCCGCCAAGCATGAGCACATTGGTCGCGCCCGTGCTCCGGACGGCGTCGACCAAGCTTTGCATTCCAGCGACTTGCCAGCTGGGGGATTTTGGCGGCAGCGGGTTGGGATAGAGCGGAGAGCTCGGACTGGGCATTCCTCCTGCAACGCCATTGCTCATCGTGACCTGGCAGCCGCCGTTTTGCCAGCAGCTCCACCAGTTTTGGTCATTGGGGTAAGTACCGGTCAACGTGGCGCTTGGAGGATAAATCGACGGCTCGTTGTAGAGATCGAAAAGGATCCCGGTGTCGCGATTCGTGTTGGCGTTGACGATCGATGCGACCGATCGCCAAAAAGCCGGCGAATGGTCTGCATCCGCCATCGGTTGTTGTGCGTCCGCAAGATAACCGGCCGGTGCGTTCCAGTGCAGATCGAGGATGACGAAAAAGCCGCTCTGCCGGAGCATCTTGACGAATGTAATCACGGCGTTCTGATACGCAGTGCCGCTCTGCACCGCGGGGACGCCGTTGATTCCCAGCCAGCAATCCTCGTTGAGCGGCACGCGGATGGCATTCACGTTCCACGCCGCGTGGCCTTGTTGGCCCTTGATTGCGGTGATGAGCGTCTGGTCCGAGGGTCCCTGGAAGATCCCATTGGTCGATCCGCCAAGACACATGTATTCAGGTCCGGGGTAGTTCATCCCGATGAGGCGAACGGGTTTGCCTCCGGTCATTAATTGGTTGCCGACAACGCTTAATAGCTGAGGACCAATCATGGCCCCATCGCTAGTCGCGGACTCCTTGCCAGAGTCGCCAATCCCCGTGTCGCTGTTTCCCGAACCATCGAAACCCGACGCGTCGCCGCTCGACGCGTCCATGCCCGAGGCCGAATCCGTGGTGGAACCGCCGCCGGAACCGCCGCCGGAACCGCCGCTGCTCGAGCCCCTATTTTCGCTACCTGTCGCATCGGTTGGGGAAGTGCCGTCGAATACGCCGCGGCTACCGTCCGCGACGACCGCCCCATCGGATCCCTGTGTGTCGATGGGAACCGAGCCGCCATCTGGCGCGCTGTCGGAGTTCGCACATCCGAGGACGACGATTGACGACCCTACGGCAAATGCAGCCGCGCGAAGGATGGAATCGGGCATGAATCACCTCCACCATCGACCCTATCATCTATGATGGAACCGTCCTTAACGGACAAATCGATCCGAACGAGCATGGTTGTGATATTGTACAATTGCACTCGCGAATGCGCTGTCGCCAGGAGCCCAGCAAGAGCGCAAGCGCAGGACGACCGCTCGCGTCAAGGACGCATCCGGGCGATGGCCCCGCGACGCTCGCGCACCTCTGTGGCGTAGAGCCGAAGGACGGCGATGCCCAGCGACATCAGGACGGGCCCGAGGATCAGCCCTTTGAGCCCAAAGACCTCCACGCCCCCGAAGAGCGCGGCGAACGTGATGAGCGCCGGCATTTGGCCCTCGCCGCCCACGAGGCGCGGGCGAATCACGTAGTCGCTAACCCCGACGATGACGATCGCCCCCCACGCGAGTTCCGCAACGCCGCCGAATGGATGGCCCGTCGCGATCAGAACGATTCCCGCGGGTACCCAGACGAGCAACGTTCCCACCCCGGGGATGAGCGATGCGATCGCGGTCGCCGCGCCGAAGAAGAGAGGCTCTGGAACCCCCGTGATCCAGTAGCCGATCGTCGCCAGAAGACCTTGCGCGAGGCCAGTGACGATCGTGCCGAGAAGCGTCGTACGTCCCACGCGCCGGAATTCCTCGAACAGCGCGCGTGTGTAGTCGGGCCGGAGAGGCATCGTCTGCTGCGCCCGCAGCGCAATGGCATTCCAATTGCGCAAAATGAAGTGCATCGTGAGCATGGCGAAGAAAAGCGCGAGGAGCGATGACGCAGTGGCGGCGACGACCATTTCGGCGATCCCCGCGGCGCGCGCGGCCGCCGCCTCCGCGAGGCCGCGCAGACGGGTCTCCAGCTCTTGGGGACCGATGCCGAGTCGCGATGTCAGGGTCCCGAGGGCGAGAATTGCGCGATTCGCACCGCCCTCCGGTCCTAGGGCGCTGATGAGTGCGCCCGCCAGGGCCGCACCCTTCGCCACGACGAGCCATCCCAGCCCACCGAACGCCGCGATCAGCCCGACCGTTGCAACGACCACGGTCGTCAGGGCGGCGGAGGCAGACCCGAGGCGTGGTTTCCATCGCTCGTACAGCGGCTGAAGCGAAAAGGCGATCAGCGTTCCGAGTAGGATCCCGACGCCGACCGGCATGACAATCCACGTGATGATCCCGAAGGCGATGGCGGCGAGCCACGTCAGCGCGCGGATTTCGCTCTGCGACACCTCCTCGCGTTCGACCGCACTCGCGACATGCAACTTGTCGTTCTCGCCGGGCGCGAGCGGAACTTTGGGCATGCTCATGCGATCCTCCCCATCGACCGGCTTGCGAGAGGAAGCAGGCGGCGGACCCTCATCGTGGCTACCCCCGCGATGGCGCTTCACTTTGTCTGCGCGCCATGACTCCCGTCGGCCTGCACGACGGGCGGGGTGGCCGGAGTCGCCTCGAGATCGGCGATGACTTGATCGACAATTTCTGCCACCGCCCTTCCAAGGGCATCGCCGAGACCCGCGGCGATCCTCTCGGGTCGAGACGCGTTCTCGCCAGCCGCGATGGCCTGTTCGACCATGAACGTTCGCTCGCGAATGACTCTGCGGTCGTCGTGTAGCGCATAGCTCACTTCGATTCGAACGCGGCCCGCGGCTTCACGCACCTCTTCGAATTCGATGAGCTCCGCAGTGAGTGTCGGCGATGCGCCCGACACGGCTCGCTGGACGCCTCGTTCCTCGAAGAACGAACGCTCGAGCGCGCGCTGGAGATACACCTCCGGCCTTTCCGTCCAGCGGCGATCTTCATAAAAGCCGAGCTCATGGTTGGACTCGCGAAAGACGATTCGCTCTTTGAGATATGAGCCGCCGCCGACACGACCGATTCGGAGGGCAAGGCCAGCCGGAGCGCCTCGCGGCGTGGTGTGGTTTGCACCCAGCGAGCCATCGGGCGCCTCCGGGCTAAAATAGCGAGGCACGAGCGGATCGCTTTTCCCCAAAAGGGCGCACCCGCCCGACAGGAGCACGAGCACGAGAACGACGAACGGTATTCTGATCATGGTCGGCCCTTCGCGCGCCCTTTGAGGAGCATGTCCGAATCCGTATCGAGCGCATCTGCGAGCCGCTGGATGCTGTCGACGGTTTCGCGAATATCGCGAAGGGTGTCCTCGAGTTCCGAGCCGAGGCCCTTCGCTCCCCCCGCGAGGTCTCCCAGACTGTCGGTCGCGCGCTGTGCGCTCGCTAGCAACCCTTGCTCGCCGTCGATCCTCGTCATGAGCGCAGTCAGGTGC
>JALYHX010000508.1 GCA_030776305.1 Myxococcota bacterium | reverse complement strand
CTTCCCGTGTCTGTTCCGAGTTTCAGAGATGGCAGTGCCATTCGCTTCGAGCCTCACCCTGAAGACCGACAAACAGCCTGGGGCGAAGGCGCGCATTGTCATCCGGTCGACGCCGCGTGCCGTACATCTCACCGGCGACACCGCCGACCTCAAGCCATTCCAGAAGTGGGCGCCGAAACTCAAAGGGCTTCAAGATCAGCAGTTCGCGATTGCCGCGTCGGTCGAAGGTTCGCTCAAGACCGCCTTCCCAGAAGGGGACAAACAAGGGGTCGATACGCCGGCGGAGAGCGCTCACCCGGCCCGTGTCTTCGTCCTTGCGTCGTCGCAATTCCTGGCCAATCCGCTCGCGCGCGCTGGCAACGGACCGGACATGGGCCAGTACGGCATGATGATGCCCAATCTCGGTGGCGACGAGCAGCTCTTGATGATCGCAGGTCCCTACGCCCAGCAGTTCATCACGGGAACGATCCTCGTCTTCAAGAACACGCTCGACTGGCTCATCGGAGACACGGATTTGCTCGCCGTGAGCGCAAAGCTCCTCAGCGATCCGAACCTCGTCTACGCCGATCTATCCGAGGTGAAGAAGCTCACACTCGAAGAGAGTGAGGACGAGATCCGCAGGAAAGAGGAGGAGCTCAAGCAGGCCCGCAAGGCCGAGCAGCGCAACGTCGAGCTTTTGCTCATTCTCGGGGTACCAGCAATGTTTGCTGCGTACGGCATCACTCGCTGGCGCATGCGGCTCGCCGCCCGATCGCACGTTTCGCTCGCGTAGAGCGCATCACAATCAGGGAAGGGGTCATGTCGCGCGACAAGCTCATCATTTTCGGCGTCCTGCTGCTCGGTTTGCTCGGGTTTCTCGTCGCGAAACAAGCGAAGAGAGATGAAGCCCTCGGCGCGCCGTTGGCGAGTGCCAAGGACTATCCCACGATCAGCGCGCCTGACGACATCGACAAGCTCAGCATCACCAACGGCGACAAGGGGGAGGTCGTGCTCGAGAAGGTGCCCGACGCGAAGCCGGCGGACGCAGACGGGGGTGCCGAGGCGACGTGGATCCTGTCGAAACCGATCAAAGCGCCCGCGAACCAACAAGCGGTCAAGGACATCCTTTCCAACCTGAAAGACCTCAAGGTGGATGGGAGGATCAACCTGAAGCTCGACGACGAAGTTCGCAAACAGAAACAACTCGACCCCGGGCACGCGGTTCATGTCGTGGCTTGGAAGGGCGCGGACAAGCGCGTCGACGAGATTTTCGGAAAGAGCGGAAGTGCGGGGGAGCTCGTGGTCGTGAACGACAAGCCAGATCAGGCAGACAAGGTGTGGGCGGCCAAAGGGTACTCATCGTATCTCTACACGAAGGAGCCGAAGGACTTCAGGTTCAAGGAGATTCTGAAGTTCGACGACGCGATTGCGTCGCAGGTGACGATCGCCAACGCACACGGCACGCTGTCATTCACCAAGGGCGACAACTGGGTCGGCACGATCGACAAGCGGGCGATTGCGCGCTTCGATCAAGAGAAACTCAAGGACATGCTTCGTGCATACAAGGCGCTCAACGCCGAGGACTTTGGCGACGGCAAATCGCTGTCGGAGACCGGTCTCGAGAAGCCCGAGGCAACCGTGTCGATTCAGTTGAGAGACAATGCCGGGAAGTATGACTTGCTCGTCGGCGCGGTATCCGCGGGAACCAACCGTTGGGCCAAACGTGCGGACGACGACACGATCTATCAGATCACGAATTACGTCGCCGAGTGGGCGCTGGCCGACACTTCGAAATTTCAGGCGGCCATCGATGCGGGCGGTGGCGACTCCGGCGCCAGGAAGACCGAAGCGCCCAAGAAGAAGTAGTCTCGATCACGGACGCAACTGAAAAGACGACGCCCCAACCTCGCGCGCGACGACGTCCAAAGGGGCTTCGCCGAGGGCACGCCACGCGCGAAGTCGATCGTCAGCGCCTTCCGTCGCGTAGAGTAACTCCGCTGCCAACGCGACCCCGAGCGCAAGCACCGGGCGCTCGCGAGCTTTTCGCTGGAGTGCGCTGACATCGTCGTCGTCAGGATGGGACATCAGCCGCGAGCGCGACGGTGGAGACGACACGACGGCAGCGAACGAAAGCAGCACGTCGTCATGCAGGGCGACGAGCGCCGGAGCCGGGGCGTCCTCGAGCGCGCGCAAAGCGCCACAGATGGCCTCTCGCTCGGGAGGGGGCGCCATGGACCGCACGCGCGAGTCCGGAACCGCAGAGCAAGGGCGTTCGACGAAGAGAAGCTCGCGGGCCCGGGCCTCGACGTCGCTCTTGCTAGCGCTGCTCGCGAGCGCCGCGTTCGCGACTTCGCGGAGGCGCTCCTCGATATGGTCGAGGCGCTGCGTCATCGTTCCAGGATCGATGCTCACACCGATGTGCACCCTCATGGCGCGCGCGATGCGGTCGACGGCGCCATGGCTGGGCACCGTCCGCATGTCCGCGTCCAGCGCCATGCGGACCTCGGCGATCGCCGCGGACCCCCGCGGGAATTGCATCGGCGCCAGCAGGCGCTCGAGGGGATAGAGAGCCAAGTCGAGATTCGAGGGGCCAGCGTGCGGCCCGGGATCCCGCAGCGACTCCCGGATCTCGAGCAAGTGTTTGCTCACCCAAACGTCGCGGTCGAGCAGGTCCTGTGGCGCGGCCGGGGCGGTCCAGGTTGCGACGATTCCTCGCACAAGGTCCCCCGACGCGTCGCCGAGCGGGCTCTCGTCGTCCGCCCGAGCGCGTTCTTCGTCGATCAGCCGCCCGAGGAGCTCTCGCTCGAGGCTCGGTCGCGCAACCGTGGTCCCCAAAGGGGCCGTGTCCGGCAGCGAATCCCGAAAACCCGCGACAATTTTCGCCGCCTCGTCCAGCGCGCGCCTTCGTGCCCGAAACGCGAATAGATCGAGGGAGCCGTTGCGGATTTGTGCACTCGTGTCCTCTGCGAGCACCGCATCGGTTCCGATGCGGCTGACGATCGCATCCGGCGCCGTTGCGTCGGCTCGCAACGCGAGACGCGGATCCGCCGCGACGAGCCAGCCAACGGCATCCTCCTCGACGTGCACGAACGCCATCGTATGCGCGCGATCTTGATCCGCGGGTGCTGGCGCAAGCGCCGCGGGGGAATGCGCTGCCCTCGTGGACGATGCGGCGCACGCCGCCGCGAGCAAAATGAACGCGAAGCCGGTCTGTCTGACGCTCACTCTGCTCATACCTTCACGACGTAGCGCGGGCGTGGCACTTCATTCCTCAAGCCTTGAGGTAGATATCCATCACGCTTTCGAGCAGCTTCAATGCTTCCGCCCGTGGGCGCTGAAAGGCGTTGCGCCCCATGATGCTGCCAGAGCCCCCGCCTGCCGCAATGCCGCGCACATCCTCGAGCAGCTCGTCAGTCCCCTTGGTCTCACCGCCGGAGAAGATCACGATGCGCTTTCCGTTGAATGCGCCTTGGACAACGTGCCGAACGCGCTCCGCCATTGTCTTCGTCGGAATGTTGTACTTTGCGAATACCATTTTTGCTTCGGGCTGCTCGACGTAGTCCTTCGGCGGCTTGACCTTGACGATATGCGCGCCGAGCTGACACGAGATCTGCGCCGAGTAGGCGATGACATCGATCGCCAGTTCTCCCTCCTTGCTCAGCCCGGCGCCCCGTGGGTACGCCCAGACAATTGTGGGAAGACCGTGCCCTTTTGCTTCGAGGACGAGCTCTCGCAACTCTTCGTACATCCGATTGCGAGCGCCCGAGCCGGGATAAATGGTGTAGCCAATCGCAGCGCATCCGAGGCGAAGCGCGTCTTTCACGCTGCCGGTCACGGCACTGATGGGCTGCTCCATCTTCGCGAGCGAGTCCGAGTTGTTCAGCTTGAGGATGAGCGGGATTTGCCCCGCGAACTTGTCTGCCGATGCTTCGAGAGAGCCGAGCGGAGCTGCGTATGCGTTGCATCCCGAGTCAATGGCAAGTTGGAAGTGATAGTCCGGATCGTACGCGGGGGGGTTTGGTGCGAACGAGCGCGCGGGGCCGTGCTCGAATCCTTGGTCGACGGGCAAGATCACGAATTTACCCGTCCCTGCGAGCGCGCCATGATTCATGAGACGCGCAAGGTTGCTCTTCACGCCGACGTTGTCGCTCGCGTAGTGGCCGAGGATTTCTTTGACGCGATCGCTGGCCTTGACCATGGCGCGAAGCATAGCAAGTTCGCGTTTCATTGGGCCATGGCCCCCGGACTGAGGACGAATCAGACCCCCGTGGCCCCGGGTCCCCATACGTACTTGTGCATCTGCAGCTGTACCCTGACGACGAGCGCGTCTTCCAGTATCCAGGCAACGAGCTCTCGCGGCGCAAGCCTTCCGAAGACGGTACTCGCGAGGAGCTTCGGCGTGCGATCCGCGAGCCGGCGCGACCGTATCGTCTCGCGCATCCACTCGTAGTCCGCACGGTCGGCGAGCACGAACTTGATTTCATCGCGCGGGCCAATGTGATCGAGGTTGCTCCAGCGGTTGCGGTGCGATTCGCCGCTTGCGGGACACTTGAGGTCCATCACCTTGTGTACGCGGCCATCGACGCCAGAGAGGTCCGCCTCCCCGCTGGTCTCGACGAGCACGGTGCGTCCCGCATCGCAAAGCTCGGTCAAGAGCGGAAACACTCCCGGCTGAAGAAGCGGTTCCCCGCCGGTCACTTCGACGAGTAAAGTGGAAAAGGACAACGCCTGCGCGAGCACATCCGGGCGGCGCATCCGCGTACCACCGTGGAATGCCTGCGGTGTGTCGCACCAGGAGCAGCGCAGATTGCACCCAGTGGTTCGCACGAACGCGCAGGGGAGCCCGGCAAACGTCGACTCGCCCTGAATGCTCGAGTAAATTTCGTGAACGACGAGGGTGTCCTCCTTCGACATCGTCCCTCAATTCGCGTCCGGTTCGATCATCTCGGGCACCGGCATTTCCCCCCCCTCATCATACGCGGGCGAGGTGGGCGCGACGGGCACGAGCATTGGTGGAAACCTCGCCGAATTATGGCGCAGGAGTGCCCAGGCCGCAGCCATGACGACCATGGCAGCGAGCAACAAGGTGCGCACGAGGGATGAGACGCTCACGGGCGCTGGACGCGCGCGAGACGGCGGGGTAGCGAAGCGCGGCGGTTTGCTGGTGAAGCCCATCGAAACTGCCGATGTCCTACCAGATTGCTGAATAAAGTCGCTTTGCGCCGCGCTGCTTCGCGCTCAACCGGCATTGAGCCCCTCGCGAATCGTCGCCTGATCCCAGCGCGTGCGATCTTGCTCGTTTGCCTGAATTGCGCCGGATGCCGGGCGCCGCGATCCGTGGACCTGGACTGCAGCTGGATGGCATAGAACCGGGCACGATGGCCGCAACAGGACGACCGCCTTCCACGAAAATCCGCACCTCCGCCCGCCTTCTGTAGACGGCCAGAGATTTCCGACTGAACTTTGCCACCTCGATCCGAAGCGACGATCGCCCCAGTCATCTCACTGCGAGAGGCTCAAGTCCAGGCGTCCAACCCACCCTTCGATGGCTGCGCGCTGGGCTCGCGGCGAAAGCCGCTGCTCGTGCGTCGACGCACGGAGGTAAGCGATGGCAACTCTCGGTCGATCTTGGGCGGCGTTTCTCATGGGACGGCAACGATGAAGCCCCTGTCCCGGGACACGCTCCGCCTATCCGTGGACAGCCCAACGTCGCGAAAAAGACCAGAGACTACGCAGGATCGTGGGCTGGCACGGGTGCGCGCAGCGCCCGCACATGGCCGCCCTCGCGCCAGCTTACGCTCCGCGCCGACCGACCGAGAGGTCTTGTACTCTCTGGTCCGGCAGCACCTCGAGTCGTTTCTCGCGTACGCCCGCCGGCACTACGACGGCGGCCTACCTCGTTACGTCGAGAACGAGCTGCGCGCCGACCTCAAGTGTGGAGTCTTCTCGGAGGGCTTCACCCGCTGCCACTGCGACATGTGCGGCCACGACCTCCTTGTCGCGTTTTCCCGCCATGGGAGGAGCATCTGCCCGAGCTGTTGCGGCAGGCGCATGGCCGAGCGCGCGAACGTTGTCCTTGAGCTTCGTGAGGCT
>JALYHX010000507.1 GCA_030776305.1 Myxococcota bacterium | reverse complement strand
GCTCGGTATTCGCCCGCTCCTTCGCTGCGCTCAGGCGTGCGGGGATCGTCTCCGCATTCGCCCGTTCCTTCGCTGCGCTCAGGCGTGCGGGGATCGTCTCCGCATTCGCCCGCTCCTTCGCTGCGCTCAGGCGTGCGGGCGAGGCGACGAATCCTTCGAGCTTGCGTCGAACGAGGATGCGCTCCAATGCCTTGCCGACGACCCCCGCGAACGTCGTCACCTCTTTGACACCGATCCGGTCGAGACCCGCTTCGCCGCAATCGCCGATCACGATCGCGACCGCGCGGGTTCGGACAACGAGCGGCACGACGGCGATCTCGACACCCCGCGGGCGCTGCAAATCGGCCATCAACACCGCATCCAGACCCTCCGCGGGCGCATTCCCGACGACAGCCTCGCGCTGATCCCGCGAGCGAGCGATAAGGCTGGGTAAATCGAGCGGCACGCCAATGCCGATCACGCGCTCCCGATTGGCTCCGGCGCCGAAAGCGTCGCGGCCTTCCGCGATGTCGCCGTGGAAGAGGAAGAGCGCTGAATAGTCGAAAAATTGGCGCGAGAACTCGAAGAAAAGGTCGAGCAGCGCGTTACGATCCGACGCTTCGTCGGCCTCGCGCTTGGCGCTATCGAGTGTGGTCGGACCGCGCCGCCGCCGCCCGGAGTGGCCTCCCGCGGGAACGTCGCGCTGAAGAAGGCTCGCCGCGCGCTCCGGGACCATGGCCGTCAACGGGGGGGCAGAGCTGGGAGACGCGCTCCCGGGAGCAGGCCCGCTTGTCGCCGGTTCCCTCGCCGCAGGGAAACCGGTGGATGTCTGGATTCGCCCGGGAATCGGCGAGCTGCGCATCGATCGCGGGTTCGTCTCCCCGGCAGTTTCCAGAGGCTCTGGCATGCCAGCGCGAAAGGACCCCATCGGCGGCGTGCTGCTTCTCTCGGCACGCGGTGGGGGACGAGTATTCGCGAGACGCGCGAGCAGAAGCTCCGTGCGGCGATCGAGCGGGGTGCCGTAAAGACGCGAGATCGCCTCGCGCACGCGTACCGCAGGCGCGGCACGCTGGTCGACCGTCACGCCGAGCGTCAACGTGAGCCGTTCTTCCAGGTCGGCCGCGAGCGGCTCGGTCACGGCGAGAACCAGCACATCGCCTTGCAGCGCGAGCGGCACGATACTTAGCGATACGGCCATCTCCTCCGGAACGAGGTGCGCACGTTCGGAAGTCACCGGGAGCTCTCCTGACGGAGCGGGCGCGAGACGAACCGCTTCCGCAATGATCTGCGTGAGCGCGGCTTCGTCGACGGCGGCGATCTCGAGCAGGTTGGTGGCGAGGTCCCCGCCATAGATGACCTGCCGGGCGAGCGCCTCCTCCACGTGGCGCATGGTCGCCACCTCACGCTGGACGATAAGAGAGCTGAGACTCATGGTGGGGCGCAGCTTTTCTCGGTGTCGAGGCTACAGGCTTCGGCGTCGAGCCTGAATCACATTTAGAACATCGCCCTTTTTCAACCTCGCCAGCTGTCAGCCAGCGCCCGCACGAGGTCGGGCACCGTGTACGTTGCCGCCGTCACATCCACGCGCAAACCTCGGGAAAGCGCGGCGTCGGTCGTCAACGGCCCAATGCTCGCGATGCGGACGCGCTCGAGGAGCTCGGGGGCCTTGCCTCCCAGGAGGTCGCATAGATTCTGTACCGTACTGCTCGACGTGAACATGACCGCGTCGACACGGCCCGCATCGAGTTCGTCCACGAGGGCCTCGATAGTCTCCCGCGGCGGGGGATGTGTTTCGTAGGCCGCAACGACGTCGACGACGCATCCGGCCGCGCGCAGCGCCTCTGGCAATGCATCGCGCGCCCTGGCCGCTCGCGCGAGGAGCACCTTGGCCTTGGCTCCGGCGAGCGCGTGCAGAATCTCGTCGGCCAGTCCTTCGCCGCGGAACTCCTTTGCGACGACGTCCGCCCGCAGACCGTGGCGTTCGAGGGCTCGCGCAGTCGCCGGCCCGATCGCAGCCAGGCGCGACGCGCCGAATGTCCGCGCATCTCCTCCTTCTGCTTCGACCGATTCCCACACGCGTTCGACGCCGTTCGCGCTCGTGAACGCCACCCACGCGTAGGCGCCCGACCGGAGCGACGACAACGCGCGCGCGAGGGGCGCTCGGTCGGACGGAGGGTGGATCGTAATCGTCGGAACGACGAGTGGTTCCGCCCCGCAGTCGCGCAGGAGCGTAGCGGTCACGGATGCTTGGTCTTGCGCGCGTGTCACGAGGACACGCTTGCCGAAGAGCGGCCGGCGCTCGAACCAGCGCAGCTGTGGGTCGGGTGCGCCGAATGCAACGATAACCGTCACGTCGCCGAGCTCCCCCGCGCGGTCGAGGGCGTCTGCTGCGGTCGTCTGAATCACCCGCTGCGAAGGACCCCCCGCATTTACGACCAGCGTCACGACCGCCTCGCGCGGCGCGCCATCCACGAAACTCTTCAGATGCCTCGCGTCCACGCGCACCGCTGGCCCGATGAGTCCAACGAATGCAGACGCAATCCCACCCGCGCCGATCCCGGGGATGACCTCGACTGCGACGCCCGCGCGCGCGATCTCCCGCACTTCGTCGAGTGTACGCGGCGACTCGAGCGCGTCCCCCGGCACGGCCCGCACGACACGCTTGCCTTCCCGTGCGAGCGCGACCAAGCGCGACGCCGGCTCGCCATCCTCGTCGTGGACGACGACGTCGGCTTGCGCGATCCGCTCGACCGCGCGCGCCGTGAGAAGCGAGGGATCTCCGGGTCCGAGACCCACGAAGCAGACGATACCGCGATCGGTCATGCGGCACCGCAATGGCCCTGGCGTGCTATCCCTTTTGCGTCTCCCATCATGCCTTTCCCCAGCTCCCGACCGCGCCGGCTCCGAGCCACCGCAGCGTTGCGGGCACTGGTCCGCGAGACCAGTCTCTCACCACGCGACCTCGTTTGGCCGCTCTTCTTTCACGCTGCGCTCGACGCGCCGCGTCCAATCCCGACGATGCCCGGCGTCTCCCAGCTCCCGGTCAGAGCCGCCGCGCAGACGGCGAAAGAGGCAGCACGCCTTGGGCTCGGCGGGGTCATCCTGTTCGGTTTGCCCAACGGCAAAGACGCTCGCGGCTCGAGCGCGCTCGATGCCGACGGACCGGTACCCCGCGCGGTGGCTGACATGAAGAGCGCGGCACCCGGCCTCCTCGTGATGACCGACGTCTGCGTCGATGAGTACACCGATCATGGCCACTGCGGTGTCCTGCGAAAGCGCAACGATGGCACGGTGGAAGTCGACAACGACGCGACACTCGAAGTTCTCGCCGAGATGGCGCTGGTCCATGCCCGCGCCGGTGCCGACGTCGTGGCGCCGAGTGACATGATGGACGGGCGCGTCGGGAGAATACGGCGTGCGCTCGACGAGTCCGCGTTCGAATCGACCACCATCCTGAGTTACGCGGTGAAATACGCGAGCTGCTTCTACGCTCCGTTCCGTGATGCGGCGGACTGCGCGCCCGCGTTCGGAGACCGTGCGGGCTATCAGATGGACCCCGCGAACGGTCGCGAGGCGCTGCGCGAAGCGCGCCTCGACGAAGAAGAGGGGGCAGACATTCTCATGGTCAAGCCTGCGCTGGCGTACCTCGACGTCATCCGAGCGGTGCGCGAAGAGACGACGCTGCCGCTGTTCGCGTACAACGTCTCCGGGGAGTATGCGATGCTCAAGGCGGCGGCGGCCGCCGGGATGCTCGACTACACGCGGGCCATGATGGAGGTGCTCGTCTCCATTCGCCGTGCGGGCGCTGACGCAATTCTCACGTATCACGCGATCGAGGCCGCCGAGGCCCTCGGTGCATAGGGTGGGGGTCGCATGCGGTGCGACGGGTGCTGGAGCGTTTGCGATTGCATGTGCGATCGCGACGGCGCCGATGGGAGGCTGCACCACGCACCAGTGCGACAAGAGCTGCGAGCTTTTGGGGTCCCCGCCATCGACACCCATCGACAACTGCACCGTGCAAGGGGCCAGCGGCAACGTTCACATGGAAGGCGTCGATCTCACCTGGGAGTCCAACTCGCAAGACGGCAAGTGGCTCGATTTTCCTGGCCAGCGCACCTATTGGATCACGTATCCGCAACCATTCGCATGTCCCCCAGAGCTGAGCGCGCAAGTCGCTGCTAACGAGAACAATCCGCAGAACAACTGGGTCACGGTGGGCGGCAGCCTCGTCGAGTACTTCGACGCGAGTGCGACCGGAATCGGGGTCATCAACCCGACCTGCGCCAAATACGGTCTTCGCATCGTCGCCCGGGGCATCCCGGCCACGGCCCGCGTCGCGTGGTGCGTCGACGGAGGCGCGAGTCCGTTGGCCGAGGCCGGGGAGATCGACGCCGGGTCGGAATGAACCTCGAGCGCTACGGCGCACTATGCGGCGGTGCGTGGCCGGACGTCGGCTCGTCGATGAAGCACGCCGGAACGCAAGCGCGGTAGGTCCTATCGCAGGGGTCGCACGTTGCGCCGCTGCATCCCGCGCGGCAGGCGGTCCAGCGCTGGGAGCAGGCGTTCGAACAGTCGGCCCCGGGGGCACCCATGGCGACGTCGCGCGGTGGCGGCTGCGCCGATGCCAACACGGTGGCCGAGGCAGAAGCTGCAAGGTTGGGCGGTGGAGCGAAGGCGCTCGTCGGCACCGGCGTTGCGACGCTCGAAGCGCGCCGGTGGGGACGCGCATCTCGCGCCTCTTCGCTGGGCAGCGACGGCCCGAGCGACAGCTGACTGAAGCGCGTTCCGGCGTATTCGACTCGATCGCGCGACTGCCCGTATGTGTAGTTCCGGAGCCATGCGCGCCAGCATTCCTTTTTCGCGTCCATGGACGCCGCGCTGTCGTCGAGCGCGTAGCAATGTTCGAAGCGCACGTCCCCCTCGTAGACGGCCTGAAAGCTCGGACCGCAGCCAAGAACGGCCATGAAGGCCAAGAAAGGTGAGAAGCGCAGTGGCCCCACAAGAGGAGTGTCAGCACGCGGCGGGTCTGGACGCAACCGCTTGCTCGTGTTTTTCGGGCACGGGCACACGCTCGAGCTCGGTGGTACATCGGAGCCATGTTCACTGGCCTCGTCACCGCGACGGCTGTTCTCGCGAGTCGCACCGCTCGCGGGCCAGGGGCACGCTTGAGCTTCCGGGCAACACTGGGAGCCACGGCGATCGCTGCGGGCACTCCGGGGCGTCCGGAAAGCGATCCGCTCGGAATCGGTGAGTCCGTCGCGGTCGACGGTTGCTGCCTTTCGGTCGCCGACCTGGTCCCGGATGGTTTCGAAGTGGACGCGTCCGCCGAGACGCTCGCGCGTACGACGCTCGGACGCCTGCTACTTGGTCGGGTGGTGAA
>JALYHX010000506.1 GCA_030776305.1 Myxococcota bacterium | reverse complement strand
CCTGTAGGTAACGCGCCCGCCAGCGAGTCGGCGGAGTCGTTCGAGCGACAGGGGCGGACGCGCTCCGTATCTCGCCAAACGCTCCCGCCCGAGATCGTCGCCAGCTTCGATGCGCACCCCCGCGTGCACGTTAAAGCCGTCGCGTTCAAAGGCGAGCACAGGCTTGTCAGGGCGCTCGTCGGTGTCGCAATGGGCCTCGTCCTGCGCGTCGTCGCGCGGCAAGCTTGCTACTTTGCCGCGTCCCATGGCGATGGCGGCGCAGGCGTCGAGCGCCGTCTGCACGGGTGTCTCGTTCGAGCGCGCCTCGAGTGGCGAGTCGTCAAGGTGGCCGTGTTTGCGCAGCCATACGACCGAGCGGCGCGCCACACGAGCAACGATCGCCTCCAGGTCCGCGGCGGTCGGCGCCTCTGCCGGGTGGAACACGAGCCGGCCCTGCGCGTCGCGGGCATACACGCCGTCGAGCAGGAGCAGGTGGAAGTGGACGTGGAGGTTCAAACTGCCGAAGCGCTGAACGAAGTTGACCGCGCCGGACTGGGTATCTTCGAGCCCGCCGCGCCGAGCGCGCGAACGGTACACCGTGAAGACCGCCTCGACGAAGATGCGCGCGAGCGCCGTGAGTACGTCGGCCTTGAACGCAGCCAGCTTGCGAAGCTCGTAGGGGAGCGTGAGCACGTACTGCCTCACGGGCACGTCCGGCAGGACTCGATCGACCAGGTGCGCCGCGACGTTGGCCATGCGTCTGCCGCAGCAGCTCGGACACACGCTTCGGCCGTGGCAGGAGAAGGCGACAAGAAGATCGTGGCCGCAGGCGTCGCACCGAGCCCGAGAAAAGCCCCGGGAAAAGTCGCCGCAGCCAATGTACGCGCGAAACTCCTGCTCGACGTAGAGAGGCAAGCCTCCGTCGTAGTTCGCACGGGCGTAGGCGAGGAACGGTTCGAGGTTCTGGCGGACGAGCTGATGGAGAACCGTCTCCGTAGGGCGACGGGGTACGTAGGCGGGAGCGAGGGAGGCCACCAGGGCCCCAGCACCTCTCGCGCCGCGTGCCAGGGCCGTCGCGAGCGATTCTGCGAACTTGTGGGGCGCTTACGGTGTCCTGGGACGGATCACGTCCGACACCGGCACGCGCCACAAGGATGACCGCCCGGTCAACTCGTGCCCCCGCACGAACATGCCCTTACGAGGATCGCTCGCTGGTCGGGCGCAAGCAGGGGCGCGAACCGGTCAAGCGAGCGTTGCCGCCTTCCAGCACGCGCCCAGCCACGCCCGCTCGGTTGGTCCCAGGACGACGCCTGGAACCGCCCCATCAACGACGGGGTGCGAACGCTCCCATCCGCCATCGCCCAGCGACAATGTTCCCACCCGACGAGCGCGGTCGTAGACAAAGACCGCCTGCTCACCGTGCTCGTTCTCGAAGTAGCCGAGGTAGCGATTTGGCTCGGAGTCGTCGATCCCGGGAGGCGCGCCGCACGCGTCCGTGTGATGGTTCGTGACGCGGAAGATCGGCTGCTCGCTCATGTTCGCACCGAGGCTCTTCGGAGCGCCGAAGGAATGTCAAGGGCGACTCGGTGACCGCGGACGGGCTCGATCCGTCCTGGTGATCGCCGAATCCGCGACCACGGTTGGCCGATCCTCCTGATCTCGCTCCAGCTGATCGCGTTCGGCCGATCTTGGCGATCAAGATGAGCCAACGCGAACCCTCGATGGCGGCACGCTCGTCATCGACCGTGACGAGTGTATCGCCGGATTGGATCTTCGCCGGATGCTGGCCCGTGACGTCGTCAGCCCGGATGAAGGAGGACTACAAGCAGTGGAGCGATCGCGATCGAGCATGCGTGCGAGCTGTTCCGCCAAGAACTGCCGCCCCGTCCGGCTGACGTGTCCTTCGGCGGCAAGCCGCGCGCCAACGGCGCGAAGCGATAGACCGCAGACGCGAAGCTCGCGAGCACGCGCGATCGTCGCCTGCTCTCGCTCGTTGACGACGAGGCGCACGCCATCAGCGTGGACCGCGAAGCCGAACGGCACGGCCCCAACGCGTTCACCGTGGGCGCGCTTGGCCGCGAGCGCCGCGCATGTGCGCGCGCGAATCAAGCCGTGCTCGTACTGGGCTGCGCCGTCGATGACGGTGCGGATGAACGCGTCGGCGGGTGAGTCGCCATTGCCTTCGCCGCTCGCGCTCACGACCCGCGACCCCGCAATCGTCACGGCGTGCTCGATGCTCGCTGCGAGCACGACGTCGCGCGCGATCCGATCGCGCTTGGCGACCACGAGCACGCCTGCGTTATGTTCGCGCAGAGCCATGAAAGCAGAACGCAAGGCGGGACGCTCGGGGATCGGCGAGACGCTCCGCACCCCTTGGTCGAGGCACCACGCGGCCACGCGGATGCGCTCGCGACTGGCCCATGCCTCGATGGTGGCTCGTTGCGCGTCTCGCGAGAGGCGCTGTTCGTTTTTGGATGCGCGCAGGTAGGCGACGGCGACGCGGGGATTGCCGAGGGTCATGTGCTTGCTCATGTCCCATCCGTACCCGAGCGCACTTCCGTCAACAGTCTTGCACCGGCTGTATCCAGAACTCCTTTCCACGGCACTCCCCATGCGTCGATTCCGTTCGCGTCTTGTAAGCGTCTGAACGGCTTGGCGCCGTTTCCAGCGCGCGACCCCCTCTTTCGTCCTGCTCTGAAGACGTCACCAGCCCGGTGCCACCATTTGCCAATGGTTCCTACCCCTACTTGCCGTCGTCTTCGGCACCAAGCGCCTCAGCCGCGAAGTCATCGATGAAGCGGTGACCCTGCGCGAACTCCGCGCCGACGTGCTGCGCGAACTTCTTGTATTGCGTCTCGGCGGCGTCGCGCGCCGCGGCCATTCCTGCGTCGGAAGTGCTCGGCACATGCGCCGCGAACCACGATCGCATGTACCGCCCGAACGTCACGGATAGCAGCTCGACATCGCGATGTTCGCGGGCCAGCGCACGGTCGACGCGATCAAAGCGTCGCAGTAGCAGCGCCGTGTCGTCGGTCGCATCGAGGTACTTGCGCAGGGCGTCCTCAATGACCGTGCGCTCGGAGAGCCCGCTGGCGGCGCAGTACTTGGTGAGACGGTTTCGTAGCTCAACGGAAATGCGTGTGCCGATCCGAACTCGTCGAACTTTGGGCGTGGCCATGGAGACTCCGATCGGTTACGCGGTGTTTGCGAGCAAGAAGCGCCCGAGGTTGCTGAGAGAAGTCCTCATCGTCCGCGGTCTCTATCGGGCGCCTGGACCTTGAGTCCCCCGTGGGCATCGCGCGACACGACGACGGTCTTGCCACCCAAGGCCCGAAGCTCGCGAGACGCGGGCATAATCACGAAGCGCGCGCCATCGCTGACCGCGACGTAAGGCACCCCCTCGGGGCCCGGCTGCAATCGCCCGCGGAAGCCGTCGGGGGTCTTGGCCAGGAACTGCTGGCCGGTCCGCTCAGCCATGTGCTCTCCTACCGCCGATCGCTCCATCTCCTGAAGCTTGGCTTTCATGCGCGGGTCGCCAGGCGCAATGCCGAGGGCGCGCAGAGCATCGCGCCGCTGGTCAAGAGCGCGCCGGACGTTGGCGCCGAATCCCCATGGTGCCAGCGAGGCGCTGTCCACTTGGTCGAGCCAGACCGGACCCCGGTGATCGGGCGTTGCATCGAGCGAGAGGGGCAGCTTCTGAAGCCATAGGCGCGCTCGCGGAGGCTCGGTCCGAGGGCGGCTCTCGAGCCTCTCAATCAAGTCCGTGGGCACAGACCATCGCTCCGGTCCTCGGGCCGATACGAAGCCTTCGCGCTCGAGTTCCCGCAACCGACGCGTCGCACGCGCACGGTCTCCGTCGTCGCCAGCCGGATCGATTTCGTAGATCCCGCGGGCACTACGTGCCTTGTCGGCGATATGCCGATCGATGGGCCGAACCGAAAGCTCCGGCCGGGTGCCGAACAAGACGATGTCCCCCGGACGGACGGCCTCCGCCGTCTTGGCGTCGAGCGGCACGTGGTAGGCCGAGCCGTCTGGCGTCTCGAGCACCGCATAGAAGCGGCCCTTCATCTCGTCGGAGAGGCCCTTGCCCGCAACGCGCCCGACCAGCACGTCCTTTTCGGCACCGAAGCCAGTGAGGAGCGGTTCTCCTGCGCGAACGATGCGGTAGCGCGAGGAGTCACCACGAACCGCCAGGTGAATCTGCTTGATGATGTCGCCGCGCTCGCCGAGCTGGCGTAGCAGCTTCTGCCAGCCCTCGGTCAGCGACCACGCCTGACGGGACACCCGCTCGGCCAATCCCATCGCCTCGAGGTGCTCGAGTCGCGAGAGCAGCGTCGACCGATCGACGCGCGCCGCTCGCTTGGGAGACGCCAGATCCAGCCGGCCATGGTCCGCGAGCCGCTCCAGCTCGCGGTCGAGGGAGGTGAACCGCTCCTGGGTGACCTCACGCACTCTCGCGCGTCGGATCTCGAACTCGTGACGCGGCCCGAGCTCCTCGGTGGCAAGCTCCTGTGCGCGCCAGCGCATGCCGCTGGCGATGTAGTTTCGCTCAAGCCGCAATTCGTGGCCGTCCCGAGCGACACCGCGAACGACGATGTGCGCGTGCGGATGGCCGGTATCGTAGTGATTGACGGCCGCCCATTCGATCTTGCGCCCCAGATCCCGCTCGATGCGGGTCATCAGCCGGCGCACGTAGGCGGTCAGGTCAAGCTCGCTGGCGTCTTCCGGCGACACGATGAATCGAAATTGGTGCGCTTCGCCCAAGCGCGCTTCTTCAAACGTCCGACGCCGCACCGGTCCGTCGGGCCCATAGAGCACGCCTTTGGAACCGTCCGCTTCGACGCCGTCGCGCTCGATGTACCGAAGGTGCAGCGCGGCCGACTTCGCGCCCGTTGCCGTAAGCCGCACGACACGAGCCTTAATCACAACGCGGCGCGCATCGGGACGATGCGCCTCGGCGCGCAAGGGCGAACCCGGCGGGCGCCGCCGCCCGCCTCCGCGAAGCGCGATGAGGGCGAGCAGCTCATTGCGAAACGACCCGGAACGGCCTTTGGCACCCCGTCCGCGCCGCTTGCCGAATCGGGGCCGAAATAGGGGGAAATCGTCGGGTGGCTCCAACGTGACACCGATTTTTCGCTATGGGATCAATCGCTTATCGATTCCGTAACTCCACGACACTTTCTTTGACGTCGATAAACTATTGTTATTTCAATCAACTAACAAATTATGACGCCGCTCCTTTATCTTGCCCTTCGGGTCTCTCTTCGTCTCACTAATCGCTTTTGACACGCGCGATCGCGATGTTCAAGCTGGATGAGAAATCGGCGTTCGGGCCGGAAAAACAAGGAGCAGGATGAAGATGACTGCGAAACCAAAATTTCGACTCGATTTGATCGAACAGGCGCACCGCGCTCTCGACGCTCTTGCCGAACACGCGCCCGAGGAACTTACCAAGGCGCAGGCTATTCAAAAGCTCATCGCCCCCATTCGCGCGACGCAGGCCAAGGGCTACAGCCTGAGGGCGATCGGCAAGGTACTCTCTGACAGCGGCATCCCGATCTCCGCCGGAGCCCTGAGGCTCTACGTGGGCGGAGCGAAAGCCACCGCGGGCGGCAAGAAGAAGCGCAAGGCCAAGCGCACGGAGAAGCAGCCAACGGACACCGGGCCCGCGTCATCCATAGGCAGTCTGCAGGCCGGGCCGGCGCAGTCCGCGGAACCGACCGCAGGACCTGCGGTTGCGACTGCACGCAATGTCGACCTCGACTGGGACCACGCCACTCGATCGGACAATGCAACACCGTCGCAGGCAGGCGCGCGTCGTGCGGGCTTCTACGTTCGACCCGACAGGAAGAACATATGAGCGAGGGTGCAGAGGCCCGCCAGCCGAACGCCGTCGCTGGTTCCGCCACTCATCTCGCGCGCCAGGACCGCAGCTCCGGCGCAGAGCAGCAGGGAGCCACCAGTGAGGGACCCGAGCCGCTCGGCGCAGCGATAATCATGGACGAGATTCGAGAGGACTGGGCTCTCACGCTACCGATCATTGCCTATGGCCGACCGCTCCACGATGACGAGACCGAGGATGCAGCCGGCGCTTCACGTAGCACCTGCGCGAGCGAGAAGACCGAGACGACGTTGCCGGTTCTCATCGTCGACGATCTCGAGGCTCGGCCGCGAAAGAACCGAAGAACCGTCTTCGAGACGCGACCGTGCGCAGAAGTCGTCGAGGCGGCGCTCGACGCACGATGGACGTTCGTCGACGCCGCGAAGCCGTTTCTAACGACCCGCGAAGCCACAGCCTACTGCGGCTTCAAGACCGCAAGCGCCCTACGGAAGGCGAAGCTTGAAGGCCGCATCGTTCCCGCAGGCCGACGCGGTGGCCGCGGCACGTTCATGTGGAGCCGCGAGACTCTCGACCGCTACCTCCATGGTGAGCCGTCTGCTACCGTCCTCGCTGGACGTGCGCGAACGCTTCCGGAGGCCAACGGAGGCACGCATGAAGAAAGAACAGTGGGTTCGGAAGTGGAACAGTTGGGTGAATCCCAAGCCGACGCTACCCGGCGTCTATCAACGAAAGGAGGGAGGGTTTCTGGTTCGAGGGCGAGTCATCGATCCGAAGACGGGATCGACGCGGCAGGTTTTCCGAAGCCTGCCGGACCTGGCGGAATCCGAGGAGGCGCGTCTTTGGTTGAAGACAGCTCTCGACTCGATCCGCAAAGGCGCAAGCCGGCCAACGACCAGGGAGCCCGAGCGCTTAGCGACTTACGCCGCTTCTTTGCTGCGAGAAAAGGTTGAGAAGCGGCAGATCTGCTCGTCCACGACCGAGGAGAAATGGATGTTCGCCTTGCGGCACATCTTCGGTCTCACGGACGACAAGGGCACGATCGACGTAGGCATCCGTGGGCTAGGAGACATCTTCGTCGACAAGCTCACGCGCGCAGACATCGAGGCATGGAGAGACTCATGGGAACCGCGCGTCAACGCCGGCAAGAAATCGCCGACGACGGTCAACGACTGGATCGCAGTCCTGGGCGTCATCACCAAGAAGATGACGGCGGACTACGGTTTGGCCAGCGACCCGTGCGTGAACGTCGAGGGCGTCTCGACCAAGGGGCACCGCACGTACACATTCGAGCAGCCCAACTCGCTCGGCGTGGACGAGCTCAGCACCTTCTTCGAGATCGCCTGGGAGAAGTTCCCGCAGCACTTTGCGGTGATCCTTCTCGGCTCGGTTACCGGGCTACGTCCTTCGAGCCTCTACGCGCTCCGGCGCACCGGCGAAGACGCGGACGTGAAGTGGGACCAGGGCCTCATCCTGATCCGACGTTCGCGCGGCATCAAGGGGCAGGTGATGGAGATGACCAAGACCAACCATGATCAGGTCATCAAGGTCCCCGACTTCGTGGTGTCTGTCCTTCGCTGGCACGTCGACAAGCAGCTCATCACGCGGGACATGGAGCGCAGCGAGCTCCTCTTCCCCTCCGAGGTGGGCACGTTCCGTCACAACTCGGCGCTCGCCAAGCCGTTCAAGGCGATCGCCAACGCGATGGGGCTGTCCAAGCAGATCTCGCCGAAGGCCATGCGACGCTCGTTTCAGGACGCGATGCGGGAGGCGCAGGTCGCCAACGTCGTCGTCCGGAGTATCTCGGGCCACCTCACCGAGCACATGCAGCAGCGGTATTCCACCGCACGCGGTCACGAGCAGGAGTCCGCCATCGCCCGCATCATCCACCTGACCCGGGTCCAGCAGCGAGTAACCGAGGGAAACGGGTCCGAGATGGACAGCAAAATGGACAGCATCGATGGACAGCAGAAGGTGACAGGCTGACGCGTCTTGCGATCCGCTTATTTTTCGTGGCTTTTCTTGTAGGCGCGAGAGGTTTCGAACCTCCGACCCCTACCGTGTCAAGGTAGTGCTCTACCACTGAGCTACGCGCCTAACGTCGCGAGTTTGGTACCTTTCGACGCATAGTCTGTCAACTCGACGGGATGCTACCGTAGCCGTCCACAGGAGGCCTGCTGCGATGGAGAGCCGGTATGACGCCGAAGGTGCGCAGCTGATGGTCGAAGACCTCGGCTCCCAAGCGTCGGAGCTCTTGGCGTTGCGCACGTATACGGCACGGCTCGTAGGCAGCGACCCTGCGCTCGTCGTGCATGGCGGTGGCAACACCTCGGTGAAAGCGACCGCCACGACGATCCTCGGAGAGGCCGTCGAAGTCATCCATGTCAAAGGCTCCGGCTGCGATCTGGCGACGATCGGGCCCAGCGGGCACCCCGCGGTGCGGCTCGAGCCGCTGCGCAGGCTGCGGGCCCTGGACGCGATGACGGATGAAGAAATGGTCAACGAGCTGCGCACGAACTTGCTCGACGCGTCAGCGCCGAGTCCGAGTGTCGAGACGCTGCTCCACGCGTTCTTGCCCGCCCGTTTCATCGATCACACACACGCCGACGCCATCCTTGCCCTCTGCGACCAGCGCGATGGGAAACGCCTTCTCGCGACGATCTTCGGCAATGGCCTCGTCTGGGTGCCGTACGTCATGCCTGGCTTCGCCCTCGCGAAGCGCTGCTACGACGCGTTCGTCCACGCCGCCGCGCTCGGGGAGCCTGCGGTCATGGTGCTCGAGAAGCACGGCATGTTCACATGGGGCGAGACGGCGAAGGAGAGCTACGAGAGGACCATCGACGCCGTGACGCGCGCGGAGCGCCACATCGCCGACAAGACGCGCGCCCCGACGGCGCCCGTCGCCGCGCGCGTTCTGCCGGCCGAGACTCACGTGCTGCCGAGGCTGCGCGGGGCACTCGCCAAGCTCTCCGGCCTCCCGCCCGAACGAGGCCCCATCCTACGCACG
>JALYHX010000505.1 GCA_030776305.1 Myxococcota bacterium | reverse complement strand
CGGAAACATGGCGGCTGCCCTGATCAAAGGCCTTCTCCACGCTGGCGTGACGCCGCAAAAGATCGCGGCAAGCGACGTGAAAGCGGAGCGGCTGGACCAACTCCACCAAGCGCACGGCATTCAAACGACGCGCGACAATCGTGCGCTGCTTCGTGACTGCGAGGTGGTGGTTCTGTCGGTGAAACCCCAGGTCATGGACAAGATACTCACCGAGATAGCCAGCGATGTGCAGCCCCGTCATCTTGTGGTGTCGGTCGCCGCCGGCGTATCCATCGACGCCCTCGAATCACGACTGCCGCCCGGATCCCGCGTCGTGCGGGCCATGCCGAACACGCCAGCGACCGTGCAAGCTGGCGCGACCGCAATCGCGGGCGGTGCACATGCACGCGATGACGACCTGCGTATCGCAAGTGAACTCTTCGAGGCGGTCGGACGCGTCGTGGTCCTGGACGAGTCGCTGCTGGATGCGGTCACGGGCCTCAGTGGAAGTGGGCCCGCCTACGTCATGCTCATCATCGACGCGTTGGCCGATGGCGGAGTGAAGGTAGGATTGCACCGGGACACGGCTCTAGTACTCGCCGCGCAAACGGTGTTCGGATCCGCCCAGCTTCTGCTGGAGACGGGCGAACATCCGGGCCGCCTCAAGGACATGGTCACGAGTCCTGGCGGCACCGCCATCGCCGGTCTGCACGCGCTGGAGAGCGGCGCCCTGCGAAAGACGCTCATCGACGCGGTCGAGGTGGCCACCAAGCGCTCCGTTGAGCTCGGGAGGGAGATCGGGGCAAAGCTGACGCGCGGAGGGTGAAAGGGCCATGGCGAGCCAGAGGACGTGGCGGGCGCGACGAAGCGTCATTCTGCGCGCTCTCGCGGGCGCGTACCTCACTGGCGTATGGCTCGACGGAGTGGGCTGCGGGATCCCGGCGCGCGTCCTGCCGCGGGCCGCGAACTACTTCCTTCAAGTGTCCGCGCTATTTCCCATGTCTGCGGTCGCATCCATCGATTATCGCGCCGAAGGGTACGCTTGCGGCGAGCGCGGTTGGATGGAGCTCGACACCCGTCCGTATTTCCCGATCGATCCGGACGACAAGCAGAATCGCTTCAATCGCGTGATGCATTTCTTCCGCGAGAACAGGAAGACGATGAATGCCCTCGACTCGTATCTCGTGGACCGACACAATTCCGACAAATTCGAAGACGGTATTCCTCACGACCGTCCTATGGGCGGCGTGAGGCTCATGAGCCTCCGCATTCCACTTCCGTCGCTCGGCACTCGGCTCGAGCGCGTATCGCGCCATCCCCTCTCCTATTATCCTGAAGAGCAGCGCAAGATCTTTTATCACACGCCGAGTTCGAGGCTGGCGGAGCGGTGCGGCACGCCCGCCGACGGGGCGCCGTGATGCACTCGGTGTTCGCTCGTATCTCGCAGTGGATTGAAAGACCGCTTCCGGTGCTGCGAATGGAAATCGTGCGGATCTTCGCGCCTCTCGCGATTCTGGGCTTCATGGCCGGACGACTTGCGCATTCCGACGAGTGGATCGGTGATGCCGGCTTCCGTGTTCCGGATCTCGGGGGGGACTGGCGGCAGCCGATCTACCTTCCCGCGCTGCCCTCGTGGGCGGCGTGGACGGTTGCGGCCGCGATGGTCATTTCGGGGCTGACATGCATGTTCGGAATCAAGACGCGGCCGAGCGCGATCGTCTTCGCATCGCTGCTTGCCTTTGTCGGGCTGTCCGATCGGCTTGCGGCGTACACGGTGACCAAGCTTTCGCCCGTCGTCATGTTCGCCGTCGCGGTCGGCCCGGCTGGCACGCGCCTCGGCTTCGATGCTTACTGGAAGCGGAAAAGGTACGGCGAGTGCCCCGACAAGGTCCGCGTGTCAGGCGCCTTGCGTTTTCTACAGTTGCTCCCCGTGGTCATCTACAGCGCTTCGGGCATCGCGAAGGTCCACGGCGACTGGTTGAAGGAGCCGCTCGTCTTGTGGTCGCACCTTCATGACAGCTATCAGACGCCGATCTCCTTTGCGCTCGCGTCGCTTCTTCCCGCATGGCCCTGGACCTTGCTCCAGGGACTGGTTTTGGCGTTCGAAGTGTTCGCGCCGCTCTGGTTTGGGTTCGCCCGGACGCGCACGCCAGCATTCGTCTTCGGTCTGGGGATGCACACGATGATAGGACTCATGTTCGGTCCGGTCCTGTGGCTCGCCCTGTTGATGATGACCGTGCTCGTCGCGAGCTTCACGCCGGAGCGCTTCCTCGGCCCCCTTGAAGCGCTGGCGCTACGACTCGAGCCTGCCCCCGCGCGCTGAAGCGCGCGCGTGTTACTTCGCGATGACGTCTGCGTACGTCACGAATGCGATGAGCGTCAAAAGCATCAGGAGTCCGATGGCGTGTACTCGTGCCTCGATTTTCGCGTCCGGTTTGCGACGGGACACAGCTTCGACACCGAGAAAGAGAAGTCGGCCACCATCGAGCGCAGGAAAGGGGAGCAAGTTGAACGCGCCGAGGTATGCGCTCAGCATCCCCAGGAACTGCAGAAGCACGCCTGGACCCGTTCTCGCTTGCTTCGCCGTCTCTTTGACAATGCCGACGGGTCCGTTGACCTGAAGCTTCTCCTTGCCCGCAAGGACGCGCCCGATCGCGCGCACGTTCTCGTAGACGAAGAGCGGCGGCGCTATCACGCTCATCTTCGCCGCCTCACCGATGCCCACCGGCTCGACGTGCATCGGCATCCGGACATGGATGAGGCCTTCGTCCTTGTCACCTCGGGGGCCCGGCGTCACGGTCTTGTGCAGCGGTTGGCCTTGGCGGACCATCGAGAGGTCCACCGCGTCACCGGGATGACTCCCGATCGCTTTCCGAAGCTCTTCCCAGTTGTGCACGGGGGCACCATTGACCTCGACGATGCGGTCGCCCGTGAGAACCCCAGCGGATTGCGCGGGACCGGGCTCGACGGCGACCCGCATGCTCGTCTCGTCGAGGACCTCTCTTCCGCCGATGAGGAGACCGAAGAAGATGAGAACCGACGCGAAGAGATAGTTCGTCAGCGGCCCTGCGGCGATCGTCGCAATGCGCGGCCAAAGCGCAGCGTTCGCATAGCTGGCCCTGTCGTTGGGATCGGTCTCTTCGTACGGGTTCATCCCCGCGATTTGGACGTACGCGAGAAATGGAATGAGGGCGATCTGGTAGACGGTCGAGCTGCCCTTCGGTTTGTGCTTCCAGATCGTCGGTCCGAACCCGATGCTGAAACGCACGACGCGCATGCCGAACTTGCGTGCCGCGAAATAGTGGCCTCCCTCGTGGACGACCATCAGAGCGGCAAGGCCGAGAATGGCCACGAGGTAAAGCGCGATCGTCATATGACTGTGACTCTAAGACGGCTTTGACCGCTCCGCCAACCGAGCGAACTGCCGGATGGCAAGTCTACAGAAAGAACGAGAAGCCGAAGGACAGCGAGGGAAACCCGATGCGCATGGTGAGGGAGGTTTTGTCGTTCAAGTGATAGCGCCCCCCCAGGAAGAAGGCGGGCTCGACGCCGGCACCGGACGGGCGGCCAGGACAGCCGCCTTGTAGTGTGCAGTCCGAGACC
Organism: Myxococcota bacterium; assembly: GCA_030776305.1. Classification (GTDB taxonomy): domain Bacteria; phylum Myxococcota_A; class Polyangia; order Polyangiales; family Polyangiaceae; genus Palsa-1150. The sequence goes on along the minus strand of JALYHX010000505.1, from coordinate 2,289 downwards.
GAGCCGAAGTAGAGAAGAAGTCCGGGCTCGCCAAAGACGCTCCATCGCTGCGCGACGTAAAAATTCCACTGCATCACGACGGGAAGGTCGAGGTAGTTCGCGTTGCAATTGCCACGGTACCAGCAAGCGTCGTAGTGAATCACGTCGGCGCCGAACGAAATCGCAACGCTGTTGTTGATCTTGGGCACGAAGCCGTTCTGAACGATCGGGATCGAAAAACGCGCCCCGACTCCGAAACCTCCGGACGCGTATCGTGCATAGAAGTCGCCCCACCCGAACAAGACATGCGGTTCAATCTCGACGGCATATGTCGGGTGGTCACCGGGACGCCGGATCGTGTTGTCGGCGCGGGCATATCGCTCGGTGAGCATCCCCACGGAGAGCAGCGTGGCCGCAAGAACAACGACAGGACGGAAGTCGTTACGCGTCATCTTTGCGATCTTTGTACATGCCATCCCCTTTCGGCACGAGTGCTTCGTGTCGGGCCGTCACTGCCGTGCTAGGAAAGCTGCCTCGCATGTCGAACATACCCGTCAAACCAAGCGCGCCCGTCGTCGCGGGCGGTGGTCCCGGCATCCAGATTCGCGGGGGGGCGGCCATCTTGGCCCCCATCACGGCCTTCCCGAATGGCGTGCCTGGCAACGCGCTCGTGCTCCTACCGATCCAGCCGAACGGAACGCCCGTCGAGAAGAAGATCGTCGATGGCCCCGTCGCTCTGGAGATGGACGAGGTGTGGAAGCTCCTCGGCTTCAACGGGCCGGCCGTGCCGGTGCAAGACGACCAGGGGCGACAGATCGCGATCGGCCTCGAGGACTTGCTGAACGGCCTCGAGAAGCACTGGACCGACGGCCCCGAAGACCTCAACCGTGGTCGTATCTTTGCTCAGGAGCTTATGAAATACGGACGCCATGAGAAGGCGGAAAAGGTGCTTTCGAAAATTGTCGCGCTCGGCGGAGACGGCGAAGATTGGTTGGGCCTCGGTGTGGCCCAGCTCGCGCAGAAGAAGCTTGACAAGGCCGAGGCAACGTTGCGCGGGGCGCAGAACCTGCTCAAGGACTCGCCGCTCCCGAGCTTGCAGCTGGCCAAAGTGATGAAAGAGAAGGGGGACCGCAAAGGAGAGCGGGAAAATACGGAGAGGGCGATTCAAATCGACAACAACTCGGTCGACGCGTGGGCCTACCTCGGGAACGCAATCCGCGAGCAAAGCAACGATGCCGACATGCTCAAACAGATCGAAGAACTGGCGGTCGCGCCAGTGAATTCTAAGTCCGCGGCTCCGTACATCGCGCTGCAAGGTTTTTACGCGGGCGACGGGAAGGACGAAGCGCTCCGCACGAAGGCGATCGGGTTGGCGAAAAAGGCCGTCGAGCGCGCGCCCGGCGACGCGCTGGCCCTCCTGTGTTTGTCGGCGCTCCACGGGCAGGGAGGCAAGATCGAGGAGGTCGTCAAACTCCTCGCGCCCCACGAGGGGCTCATGATGCGCGACGTGCGAATCGCCCACAATTACTTCGAAGCCCTCTTCCAGATGCGCGATATGCAGAAGATCACGGCGCTACTCAACAAGCTCGCGACCAGCCAGGTGCGGGAGGTTAAGCAGTTCGCCGTCGAACGCTCACGGGCTGTCTCGCAAATGCTCGCGCAGCAGCAACAGCAGCTCGCACAGGTCGCCGGAAAGCCAGCGCCCCCGGGGTAGTGATCACGCGTGTAGACTGGTTCTACGCGTCGCGGCGTCGACCGAGAAGCAAGAGAAAGACCGGCCCGCCAATGAGCGCCGTCACCGCGCCGACGGGCACTTCGGTATGAACCCTCGGCGCCATGACTCGCACGAGCAGGTCGCATGCGACGAGCATCGCTCCGCCAACGAGCGCTGAAACGGGCAGGAGCAAGCGCAAGTCCGGCCCGAGGACCCGCCGCGCCGCTTGCGGTACCACCAGTCCGACGAACCCAATGACCCCCGTGACGCTGACCACCGCTCCGACGACGGCCGCGCAGGCGAAGAACGTCCGCCGCTCGAGCGCACGCACGTCGACCCCGAGACTTGCCGCCGGGTCGTCGCCGAGCGCCAATAGATTCATTCGGCCGGCATCGACGAGGAGCACCGCAAGCCCGCACGCGACGTATGCGCTCACGAACGCGAGCTGTCCCCAGGAGGGGACATCGAGGTAACCCATCAGCCACCAGACGAGTGACTGAACCTTCCCGGGATCGACGAGCGACTCCGTCAGCATGATACAGGCCCCGGCGATCATATTGACGACGATGCCGGCGAGCAGGATCGATGGACCCCCC
>JALYHX010000504.1 GCA_030776305.1 Myxococcota bacterium | reverse complement strand
GTGAAGGGCCGCGCTGACGAGCAACCGGCGCCCGCGGAGGTCGACGCGGCCGCAGAGCCGCCTGGCGCAGGGCTCGGCGCGACCTCGAAGGCCACGAGGCCCCGTCGCCACGACGATGAGGAGGCAGACGAAGAGGTCGATGCAGACGCCACGCTCGACACATCCGCCGACGACGGGCTGATCGGCGGTGTCGGCGGGCACGGCGCCGAGATTGCCGACGATGATGCACCCCGAGCCTCTGCGCGAGAAGCGGGCGGCTCAACCTCCTCAATAGAACGCTTCGACGCGCTCGCGATGTACCTGCGGGAGGTGCAACGCCATCCGCTCCTAGCGCCCGAGGAGACACAGGCGCTTGCGGTCAAGTTCATCGAAACGCAAGACCCCGCGATCGCGGCGCGTCTGGTCACGGCGAATCTGCGCCTCGTCGTGAAAATTTCGTATGAATACCGTCGGGCCTACAAGAACATCATGGACCTCATTCAGGAGGGAAACATCGGCCTGATGCAGGCGGTGAAGCGGTATGACCCGTACCGGGGGGTCAAGCTGTCTTCGTACGCGGCATGGTGGATCCGCGCCTACATCTTGAGATTCATATTGAACAACTGGCGCCTCGTGAAACTCGGCACGACGCAAGCGCAGCGGAAGCTCTTCTTCAACCTGCGAAAGAAGCGTGCAGAGCTGCAATCCCTCGGCATCGAGCCGACCAACGCAGAAATCGCAAAGCAGCTCAACGTCCCCGAGAACGAAGTCGACGAGATGGACGTCCGACTGCAAGCGAGCGAGAAGTCGCTCGACGCTCCGGTGGGCGATAGCGAGGGTCGTGCGATCGCGAAGATCGACATGATGCCGAGCCTCAAAGAGGGGCCCGAGTCGATGATGGCGGACGGGGAGCTTCAGGCGCTTTTGAAGGATAAGCTCGCGAACTTTCGCAAAACGCTCGAGGGCAAGGCCAAAGAGCTCGCGATCTTCGACGAGCGACTCGTAGCCGACGAGCCGCTGACGCTCCAGGAGCTCGGAGACCGTTTCGGCATCTCACGCGAGCGGGTGCGCCAGCTCGAGCAGCGTCTGACCGGGCGGCTGCGTGAGTACCTTCGCGAGGAGATGGGCGACGCCGTGGGAGTTGCGTGATCCTTCCAGGCCTACCCAATTGAGATGCCCGATCCGACGGCCGACGGCACGCTCTTCGTCGTTGCGACGCCGATCGGCAACCTCGGAGACATCACGGCGCGTGCTCTGGACACGCTACGCGCTTGCGACCGGGTACTCGTCGAAGACACGAGGCGTACGCGGCAGCTATTGACATTCTTCGGCGTCGCGGGGAAACCCGTGCAACGGCTCGACGCGCACGCGACCGAGCGCGACGTCGAGGAGGTCGTCGCCCGGCTGTGCGCGGGCGAGAACCTAGCGCTCGTGACGGACGCGGGAACACCCGGGGTCAGCGATCCCGGCGAAGCGGTCGTCGAGGCCGCGATCGATGCCGGGGTCCGAGTCGTACCCATCCCGGGGCCGAGCGCTGTCTTTGCGGCGCTTGTCGCGAGTGGGCTGGCGGCAGATGGGCGCTTTCGTTTCGTGGGGTTCTTGCCTCGCGACGGGCCGCAGAGGCGCGTCGCCATTGGTCTCGTGTGCGAGACTTCGGAGGCGGTGATTCTCTTCGAGTCACCAAATCGAACGCGCAGCACGTTGCGCGACCTTGCGGATGCAACGCCCGCACGACCCGCTTGCGTCGCCCGAGAGCTCACCAAGGTCCACGAGGAGTTCGTCCGTGGCGCTCTCGGAAGCCTGGCCGACGACCCGAGAGAGTGGCTGGGCGAAATTGCCATTGTCCTCGGTGCGCATCGACCCGAAGAGCGAGCAGAGGCGATCGATGAAAACACCATCGATGCTCGGATCGACGAGGCGCTTGCACGCGGCGAACATTTGCGCGCAATCGCCGAGCGGCTCAGCGCCTGGAGTGGGCGTCCGAAGCGGGAGCTTTATGGGCGGATCGTCATGAGAAAAAAACGGTGAAAGCGCGCGGCGGCGCGCCTCCGACACAAAGTCCACGTTCGGGCGAGCATGGCGTAGGATAGATTTCTATCCTTATGAGCGCGTCGTTACCGCCGTCCAGCGCAACGTCGCCCTTGGCGTTTCCAGGCGCGATCCTGGCGGGTAGATACCGACTCGAAGAGGTCGTCGGCCAGGGTGGGATGGGATCGGTGTGGCGTGCGATCCACACGGGCCTCGGCGAACAAGTTGCGGTGAAGCTCGTTTCTGCCAACTTCGTCCGTTCGCGCGAAGCACTGCGCCGGTTCGATACCGAGGCCAAGTC
>JALYHX010000503.1 GCA_030776305.1 Myxococcota bacterium | reverse complement strand
CGCTGCAATACATCGAGCGACTGCCCGACCGGGCGTCACAACTGCAACCTCAATTATTGCGAAGTCCAATAGCTAATAAACGCCGTAACCGCGGCCGAGAATTTGCGAATAGACGTTACACAAAGTGTGAAAGCACACCGACGCACCGATGCCACCGGTCCGCGCACGCAGCCAGCCGAAGACGAGTGCTGGAAAGAACACGGCCAGGCGCGCCGGAAGGTGCACGGTCACGACGTGGCCGCAGGCAAAGATGGCAGCTCCGACAAGGAGCCCTGGGCCGATGCGCGCGCCGAGTACGCGCCATCGCGGCGGCCACACGTCGTCGAGCCGCGATTGCAAGTATCCGCGATAGAATGCCTCCTCAGGCAGTGCGATGACGAGCATTTGGGCGAGGACTTCGTCTGCCGCGTCCATTGGCCTGACGACGAGAGAGAAACCGAGCTTGGGCATGGATCGCGACCACCAGGCGTGCCAACCAAGGAAGAATGGCACGGCGATGATTGCCGTCAGGCCAAACGCCCAGGCGCACGCAGCGCCTGTCTCCCGGACGAGCTTCCACGGATCGAGACGCCCGGGAATCACGAGGCCACCAAGTGTCAGGCCCGCGCTCCGGACGTCATCGTCGGTCTTGCGCCATACAAGGGTCCACGTGGCGCCCAAGAATATGAGCCCGACGAGGGTTGCGTGCCATTGCGCGGGCGTTCCGATCGTGATCGCGGCGACGGCGAGGGTCACTTCGGCCGAGACCCAGAGCGCTTCTCGCAGCGGAGAGTCGCCGCCCATTAATTCCGGCATTGCAGCCGAGCCACGAACGCCTCCGTATGCCCAGCCTCGAGGTCGAGCCACGCGACATGCCACTCACCGCGTGCTCGACCCGGCGCAATCCAAGGTCTGGGCTGGTCGCCGCTCACCTTGGCAAAGGTACTTGTCGTGCCCACTCCATCGCGAGAAATCGACGCCACGCGTACCCGCCCGGCTTCGTAAAACGCGACCTCCGCCTGGCCCTCGGGACTTGCGGCGACCGCCGGATGGCCGCCGCGCGGTGCGAAGCGCTTGCGCCATAGCAGTGTTCCCTTCACCGGATCGAGAAGAGCGGCCTGCGCTCCTTTCTCGATCTCATGCCACGCTAGAAAACACGCTTCCTTGGTGCACGCTAGAGCGGGATAATCGCCGCCAATTTTGTCCTCGGTGACGGCAGAGACTTCACCGAGCTCCGTCTTGCCTTTCGCCAGGCCCCCTTGGAGGTCCGGCGAGGCGAGCGGAATTCGCATGCGTTCGACGAGATGCCCTCGATCGCGCTCCAGAGCGTATGCCAAAAACAAGTTGGCACTCGACACGGCCGCCGTGGGCACGCTCACGCGCAAGGGTCTACCTTTCTCCGGCTCATAGTCGGTCGCGCGGATCTCTGGACCGACTGGCTTGAGCTCTGCGTCGAGATGACGCAAAAAAATGTCATCACCTTCCTTGTCCGGGCTCTCCTGCCATGCGACCCAGTAGCTGCCATCGGGTGCGCGGTCCATGGCCGGCCAGAACAATCCAGGCTTCCCTGCGCCGACGGCTGCGCTCATCCCGCCGATGCGACCATCTGCGTCCAGCCAGCGCACCCGAACACCCGCGTTTCGACCGCTCTTGTCCCAAAACAGAAGGAGCACGCGGTCCTCGGCCGACAGAAGGGAAGGACGCATCGCATAGTCGGCCTCGGGCGTGAGATCCCTGGCGCGCGACGTCGGACGCCCACTTGCGTCGACAAGGACGGAGTACACATGGTCGTGCCCAGGCTGCTCGTGGTCGTCAGTCCAGGCCACGACCGCCCCCTTCGACGTGACGGCGACGGCGGGCCGGCCAATACCGCCGCCATAGCCGAGACGAGGATGTGAGAGAGCGACCATCTTGCACGGCCCCGTGGTCGCCACTCCAAGCTTCACCTGATCGATGAATGACCGAGCGACGGCCCCTCCTCCAGCGTCCGCCGCTTCTTTGAACTTGCGCAACGCGCCGTCTGCATCCCCAGCGGCCACGAGTTGCTGCCCCTCTTCGATCGTCGCCATCCACTTAGGCATCTCGGGTGGCGGCGTAGGTGTAGATTCGGATGCCAGTGCAGGGACCACGCCCGTCGAAGCCCCGCTGGACGTAGCCATGGGCGCACCCGGCAGAGCTCGGTGGAGAACCCTCGCGTAGACGAACCATCCCCCCGCCGCGGCTCCCCCCAAGACCATCATCACGGCCAGAAGGCGCAGAAACCAGCGGCGAGGAGGCGGCGGCCCTTCCACCGACGCCGCGACCGCCGCCAGATTGATCGCACCAAGCGGGGGGTCATCGCGAAACGCACGATCGTCGACGCCCTTCGCTACGCCCGTCGTCAGCATGCCGACCGCAGGCGTCGGCTTGACCGAGGAGCCGCGTCCCGACGACGGCGGCCGCACCTCGCCGGAATCAACACCCGGCTGCGACTGCTGCTCGATCATTTCGAGCTCCATCACGTTGACGAGCGAAATCGGAGGCGCACCGAGCGCACCGGCCAGATCGTCCGCGAGCTCTTTCGCGCTTTGGAACCGTTTGCTCGTGTCTCGGTCCAGCGCTTTGAGAAACCACGCGTCGAACGCGGGAGGCAAGTCCGGTCGCAACCGGCTGGGGGTCGGAAGCTGCGCCGCGGCGATGGCCGCAAAGGTCATCGCCACTCCCTGATCCGTGTTCCACACGGGCCTACCGGTCAGGCATTCGAAGGCCATGCACCCGAGGGCCCAAAGATCGGCGCGATGGTCGACGGTGCCGTGACCCTTCACTTGCTCGGGAGACATGTATGCGGGCGTGCCGAAGACGGCGCCCTCGCGGGTCAGCCGCGCGCTCTTCTCGTCCGTTTGGACGGGTGCATAAAACTTCGCGAGGCCGAAATCGAGGATCTTCGCGAGCTCCTCGCCGTCTTCTCCCTTGATGAGGTGGATGTTCTCGGGCTTGAGATCGCGGTGCACGATTCCCGCGGCGTGAGCTTTCGTAAGGCCCTTGGCGACCTGACCGATGATCCGAACGGTGGCCTGCCGGTCGAAGAGCCGCACGCGTGCCATGCGATCGTAGAGAGATTCTCCCTCGAGTAGCTCCATCGCAATGAAGGGCCGGCCATCCTCGAGACGTCCGGAATCGTAGACTTCCACGATAAACGGGCTCTTGACGCTCGCGGCCGCGCGCGCCTCGCGAAAAAAACGTTCGGTGACGACGGCCGAGCTCTGGAGCTCGGCGGCCAGGACCTTGATCGCGACCTTCTTTCCGATGTTGACGTGCTCCGCCTCGTACACGGCCGCCATCCCGCCCCGCCCGAGCTCGCGGCCGACCCGGTACTTGCCGATGAGGACAGTACCAATGCCGATCGTGTTGTCTGGTTGTACGGCGGCCATGTACGCGGGCTGGGGAACGGACTGAAACTTACGCTCTTTCTGCCGCCGGCCAAAGCCCTACCGCTCGGACGATTGTGGATGCCGGTTCGTCTCTTGCCGCCGCCAACCCTTCGCTCCTACCCTCGATGCCAATGGACCCCGCCGGCGACCTTGCGACGCGCGAGCGACTCGCGATGCTCGGAGAAATCGCGGTCGAGATCGCACATGAGCTCCGCAATGTGCTGCAGACCATCTCGGCGAGCGCCTATGTCGCGCGGCAAGAGATGACCAAAGGGAACCCAGACGCCGCCCTCTCCCACGTCGCGAAGATCGAAAAGAACGCCCGCACCGCGCACGCGATCGTCGACGACCTCATGGCGCTCGCGCGCGACGAGGCGCTCCAGTCCGAGCACGTGCTCCTGGCTGAACTGACTGTCGCTGCCCGCGATGATCTGCCGACGGATTGTGCCCGTTGGGAGGACCGCTTCGAGCCGCACGACCTGCGCGTGCGAGTGCACCCCGGTCTCCTCGTGCGGCTGTTGCACCTGCTATACGACAACGCCGTCCACGCAAGCGCACCGCGGGCCCCGTGCATCGTGACTCGGGCTCGGGCCGACGAAAGGCGCCTCGTCATCGATGTGACGGACGACGGGCCGGGTGTACCGGCAGACATCGCCGAACGCGTCTTCGAACCGCTCGTGAGCGCCCGCCCTGGTGGCACGGGGCTCGGGTTGCCGCTGGCGCTGCGGATCGCAACGGCGCACGGTGGGTCCCTCTGCCTCGTCGCGGGCACCGAGGTTGGTGCGACGTTCCAGATCAAGCTACCGATCTAGACACATCGGCGGCGCCGGGGCGTCATGGCGATTCGACGTAGGAGCTGCTAACGCCCGTGAGGATGCTCCCGATTCGCCTTCGCGGCGCCCGCACGCACAATCTGCGCGATATCGACCTCGAGCTCATGCCAGGACAGCTCGTCGCCGTGACGGGGCCGAGCGGGGCGGGCAAGTCGTCGCTGGCGCTCGATACGCTATATGCAGAGGGCCAAAGACGGTTCGTCGAGAGCTTTAGCCCGTATGCTCGGCAGTTCTTGGAGAGGCTCGAGCGTCCCCCTATGGAGGAGCTCGCCCCAGTCGCCGCCACGGTCGCGGTGGACCGAAGGGCCCCCGTAAAGTCGAGCCGGTCGACCCTCGCGACCATGGCCGATCTCGAGGCTTATCTCGCCGCCGTGTTTGCTCGAGAGGCCATCCCTACATGCCCAGACTGTGACGTCGAGGCAGCCAGCACATCGCCGCGCGACGCCGCCAGTCGGTTGGTCGAATCGCAATCAGGCATGCGGGCGATCGTGACGTATCCGGTGCGCGTCGACGATCCCGAGCAGTTTCTCGAGCTGCGCGAGAAGCTTGCCAGGGACGGTTACAGGCGGCTCGTGGTGGGTGGGACAGTGCGCGAGATCGACGATGTTCGGCCGAGCGAGGCGGCCGCGCCCGGCGTGCGTCTCGAGGTCGTGGTCGATCGGTTGGGTGTGAACGCACGCGAACGACGGCGCCTCGAGGAGGCCATCGAAGCCGCCTGGTCGCGCAGTGCGGGCCGCGCCGAGCTCCGGACAGATGGACCGTCGGCAGAAAAACCGCTTGGCGACCGGCGAACAACTGCCGCACATGTCACGGTCCAGCGAGGCCTGGCCTGTCCGAAGTGCGCGCGCACGTTCGACCCGCCTCGCCCCGGGTTGTTCTCGTACAATTCCCCGTTCGGCGCCTGCGAGGCTTGCCGCGGCTTCGGACGCGTCATCACCATCGACTGGGACAAGGTCATCTCCGACCCGCGCAAGTCGATCCGCGCTGGCGCCATCAAGCCGTGGAGCGGCCCAAGCACGACCTGGGAGCGCGGCATCCTCGAGAAATTCTGCAACATCCGCAAGATTCCACGAGACGTCCCGTGGGGGAAACTCACGAGCGAACACAAAGAATGGGTCTTGGATGGCGAAGGAAGCTGGCATCGGGGCAAGTATCCTGGGGTCAAGGCCTGGTT
>JALYHX010000502.1 GCA_030776305.1 Myxococcota bacterium | reverse complement strand
TTGCCGGGCTGCCGCTGCCAGAGCCGCCAACGCTGCCGGAGGCGCCGCCCCCAGAGCTATCGCTCGAATTGGCGAGCATATTGCCAGAGCTCCCCCCAGATCCGCCACCGCTCGAGCCACCATTGCCGGGAGCTGGAGAACCAGCACTCCCACATCCAGCGCCCCACGCGTTCAAAGCCAACATTCCCATCCCAACAATGACAATTCTGGTGCTCGAGCTCATGGCCATGTCTAACTTTGCATCAGCGCCGCTTGCCCAGCGAGGCGAAGTTCGCAAAGACCCATCGCGGGTCTGACGATCGGGACAAGATGGACCAGAGACTGCCATGAGACCGCCTGTTTTCCGGAAAATACCGCCGTACGTGAACTCGCTTCGGATGACAACGCGCCTTGGTGCCCGCGTCACCTTGGGACATTTGCTGCGGGACTATCCGATAACCATCAAACGACGACTGCCGACATTCATCATCTTCCAAATGCCGTCCAGCCGCGAATTGGTGAATCTTAGAAGACTACGAAACAAATAATACTCGCGAGCGGCTTATGCGCTGACGAGGCTTCGCGCCGCCGCGAGCCGACGGCCCTCAAGTTTCGGGTCCTTGCGCGGCCTTTCCGACCGCGAAAACGACGGGGCCGGAAGGACGCGGCCATGTTGATCGATGGGACACGGGTCGCACCTCTTCGATGTCCACACGATGAACTTCGCATTGGTGCCAACCAAGAGAGCAAACGCCAACGCAATTGACGGTGATATCACCTTGGAGCCTACGTTTCCTCGGCCATCCTCTTGATTTGCCCCGCGGCACGAGAACTGCTGGCTAGGAGAACTGCCCCCGAATGAGCGGGGCCAACGAGCAGCAGTGTTTGGGCTCGTGAACGCGGGGTTGACGCCGCAATCGAACGACGAAGGCGCGTTCCTGGTTTGGGGGCGTTGCCCGAGCCTCAGGAGCTAACCTCATGCACCGATGGTTGAACGATGGAAACGCGCCGCTGAGGGCAATTGTCCTCATCGGCATCGTCGGCGCTGCGTGCCTCACGCGGCCCATCGAGACACACAGCCCGACCCCGACGATCTCTTTCACGAAAGTCATTCACTCCCAGGCGGTCGACAAGATCGATCTCTTGTTCATGATCGACAACTCGGCGTCGATGGGCGACAAGCAAGCGCTCCTCGCCCAGGCAGTGCCTGATCTCATCAATCGCTTGGTCCAACCCAATTGCGTCGATCCCAAGGGCAAGACGCTCGGGATTTCGGACCCGAACACGGGCCAGTGTGCGACGGGTACGCCCGAGTTCCCGCCGGTTCACGACATGCACATCGGCATCGTGACTTCATCGCTAGGCGGTCGCGGTGGCAACCAGTGCTCGCCTGCCGAGCGGAACGAAGCGAACATGAACCTGAATGCACACCAAGACGACCGGGGTGAACTCATCAATCGTGGCGGAGACATGGAGACGCCCGTCGCGAAGGCGATGAACGACAATTTCCTCGCGTGGTACCCGCCGGTCGCTGCCAACAAGTCGGCGAGCGCGATGCCGCCGCCCAATCCGGAAACGGTCCTCGGCATGCCGGGGCAACCGGACACGCTCCTTGGTGACTTCACGTCGATGATCCACGGCGTCCACGAGCACGGATGTGGTTTCGAGGCCCAAAATGAGGCCTGGTATCGATTTCTCGTTCAGCCCGACCCCTTCGACGCAAAGACCGGAATCGTCATCAACAACAACCGGGCGAGCCTCCAGGGGACGGACACGACTATCCTTCAGCAGCGCAAAGCCTTTCTCCGTCCGGATTCGCTTCTCACGGTCGTTGTCGTGACCGATGAGAACGAGGAGGTCGCCAACCCGATGGCGATCGGCGGCGAAGGCTGGCTGTACGAGTCCGCGCCGTTCCCCGGCTCGCCCACCTTCGGGGCACCCGAGGCCACCATCGAGTGCACGAACAACGGGCCCAACGATCCCAACTGCACGTCGTGCGCGTTCCAGAGCGTCCAAAGCGCGTCGAATTTCAGTGCACGGTGCGCGAAAGACCCGCCGGCCGGTGTCCTGGGCTTTCTCGACCCCAGCAACGACTCCGTCAACGTGCGTTTTTTCAACCAGAAGCAGCGTTTCGGCGTGTTTGCCGGCTACCCGATCTCGCGGTACGTCCGTGGGCTGACGCGCGCGTCGGTGCCGGATCGAGCGCACGAGGTCGACGGCAATGGAAACTATGTCGGCGACCAGGACAAATACGCGAACTGTACCAACCCGATCTACGCGCAGGATTTGCCCATCTCGGGAGATGCGAACGCCCTCTGTAATTTGACCCGCGGCCCCCGGACGCCCGACCTCGTCTATTACGCCGCGATTGCTGGCGTACCCCATCAGCTCTTGCAGGCCCGGTCCGGTGTCGACTCGGAGTGTCAGGCGGGGACGCCGCAAGCCGACTGCCCGCAGAAAGATCAGCTGACCGACGGCGATTGGAAAGCAATTACCGGCACAGACCCGGAGAGATACGACTTCAGCGGGATCGACCCGCACATGCTGGAGTCGGAAGAGCCGCGCAGCGGCCTCTCCTGCGGGCCGACGTCGAACGACGACTGCGATCCGATCAACGGCCGGGAGTGGACCACGAACAAACAAGACCTGCAGTTCGCGTGCATTTTCGCCCTCGTGAACGCGCAGACTGGAATGCCGCAGCCCAAAGACTGCACCCAGCCCCAGTTCTCCGGTGCGTGTGACTGCCGCGCAGGGAGCAACAGCCAAGAAACGCCTCTCTGCCAAAGGAACGCAGGGGTCCACGGGACGACACAAGTCAATGGCAAGGCCTATCCGTCGATTCGTGAAATGGCGATTGCTCGCGCGATGGCGACCTCCACGGGAGTGCAAGGAATCGTCTCGAGCCTGTGCCCCATTCACGTATCCCCGCAGGGCGGCTTGCAGGATCCCCTCTACGGCTACCGTCCCGCGGCGAATGCGATCGTGAATCGACTCAAGAGTAAGCTCATGGTTGAATGCCTGCCTCAAGCACTGAACGCGGATGCGACGGGCGCCGCTCCGTGTCTCATTCTGGTGACCCTGCCCAAGGCCGGTGGACAGGGTGTCTGCGACAGCGTTGCCGGGCTCCATGCTCCGACCGACGCGGACGTGCTCTCACGCTTCCGTGCTTCCCAGCACGCGGCTTGGGTGCAATCGGGCAACAAATCTGGGCTGCCCGACCCCGACCTCCTTCCGGTGTGTGAGCTCGATCAGCTCACTCGAAGGGCCAACCCCATGGCCTTCGGGCCGGACAACACGTGCAGCGAATCGGCGGCGCCGGGCTGGTGCTACGTCGAGGGGGCGGCCGCTCTGACGTGCCCGCAGCAGATTCTCTTCACCGCCAATGAGCCACCGGCCGGCGCAACGGTCAACCTGCAGTGCATCGAAGGGGCAAACAGCGCCGTCGACGGGGGCTCCTGAAAAGTTCGCGGGCGCCACGCTCTGCTCGACGATGAGGATGGGGGGTACGCTTGCGCGCGTGAGTCACGAATGTACGTTGTACATTTGAATAGCGACGCACCGATACGCGCATTCTCGAACATGTCGACCCGCCCAGAGCCATCGCGTTGTAGTCAGCGACGGGCACGGTGGCGAACGAACTCGACCCATGTCCGAGTCGACGCGACTCGTGAGTCGCTCATGACAGTTCGGCTGCAGTTACGCTGAAACCAGAGCTTGTCGACGAGCTTCTGAAGCTAATCCGCGAGCCCAAGGACCTGTTTGGTCCGGAGGGTCTTTTTCATCGCCTGAAGGGGGCGGTGATGGAGCGGATGCTCGATGAGGAGCTGACTGAGCACCTCGGATTTGAGGAGAACGCGTCGGCATCGTCGTGACCCCCGTCACTGCGACGCCGCACACCACGTAGAGGCGTGGTGACAACCAGGGAACGGGGAGCGCTGCCGTAAACCGGTGGCCCCCCCGTCCCGCTTTTGTGCGCAATGCGCTCGCGTAGCTAGACCGCCACGCCCTCGCGGATTGTTTGGAAATGTTTCGAGGAATTGTCGAGCATCAAAATCAGAGTAGATTCGGAACATGAACAATTGATTCCAAAATTCTTCGCTGTCCGTCGTCGCCTTCGCGCTTCTTGATTGGCGTCGACGGCTCGATTGGCGCGCCGAGCTCGCCGCTGCGCTTTTTCCAAGCGGCCAGGTTGGACAACCCAAAATAACTCTCATCGCCAGACGAATTCGACTCTTTCGCTTTGGCGTTCGGGTGCCGTCGTCGGCGGCCGCCGGCGAAATCGCGACCTTCGATTGGCAAATCGTCATTACGCGAGGAATATTCACCATGCCCGCAAGAGATCGTCACGATGTCACGCGTCGCAGGTTTCTGGTCCTTGCAGGCAGCGCTGCTGCCACAGGGGCTTGTTCGTCGGGATCAAGCAGCGTCTCGCCCACGTCTCTCGGCGACGTCTCCGCCGTCAACGTTTCGGGGCTCCAGGTGCCGTCGCTCGAACCCGTGGGCACGCAGCCAGTGGCCATCGGCCGTGATTCGAATGGGGTCTACGCGATGACCCTGACGTGCACGCACACGGGATGCAACATGGGGACGACGGGGACCGTGTCGACGCAAGCGCTCGAGTGCGGCACCAAGTCGTGCGGCCACCACAGCACGTTCGACGCCAATGGCAATGTCACGGCCGGTCCGGCGACCACATCGCTGCAGCACTTCTCCGTGACGAAGGACGGGACAGGCAACCTGACGATTCACACGGGCACCGCCGTCGATTCAGCGACGCGCCTGCAGGTGTAAGCGTCGACCAGCCGTCGGGACCTGGGCGTCGAATATCGGCGAGTTTGCAGCGCCGTGTCTCCATTCGCGTCCGACTCTCGCACCAGCAGGCCTTCGTACAGTCCGCGAATGGACGCGATCGCTCATGGATGGGACTGCGAGGCCTCTTGGCTTCCCGCGCCCGGCAAGGTCGGCCGTTGCGGTGCATCGTTGATCTTCAGGAGCTCTACTTCGAACACGAGCATCCCAGGTGGCGCGCCGGGCCGGCCCTTGTAGGCGAGCGGTTCGGGGATCCAGATGCGACGCTTTTCCCCCTCGACCATCAGCTGCAGCGCTTCGGTCCAACCGGGGATGACGGCGCCCACACCAAAGGTCGCTGCCTGGCCTCGCCAGTACGAAGAGTCGAACATCTTGCCATCGGTCGTCCATCCGGCGTACTGCACGGTCACGCTGTGGGTCGGGATGGGGTGAATCGTGCCTGTGCCCTTGGTGAGGACCTTCGTCGCGAGCCCGTCTTTCTCGACGGTGGCGTCTTTTGGTGGCGCCTTCACGTCGGGAGGCGTCTTCGGCCCGGGAATGATCTCGAGTAGCTCGACCACCATCGTGACATCACTGGGTGCGGCGCCGGGAGGTCTCGGCAACGCCAGGGCGGCCGGTACCCAGAGGGTGCGCTTTTCGCCGACGACCATCAGCCGCATGCCCTCCCCCCAGCCTTCGGAGACGCCCGTCACCGGACGCACGGACGGCTTGTCCTTCGACGCGTCGAGAAGGGTCCCGTCGATCTGCCAGATCGAGTAGTTCACGCGCACCGCGTCGTTCACCTGAGGGTGCGCTGCGCCTGTACCCTTCTGCGTGACCTTACTGGCCAGGCCACTCTTGGTCTTCTCTGCGTCCGGCGGCGGCGTGGCGACATCGTCCGGGGGTTTCGGCCCTGCGGTGAAGTCGAGCAGTTCGATATCGAAGACCAGCATCCCAGGCGGCGCGCCGGGTCTGCCCTTGTACGCGAGCTCCTCTGGGATCCACAGGCGTCTCTTTTCGCCCACGACCATGAGCTGCACCCCCTCGGTCCACCCGGGAATGACGCGTCCGAGTGACAGGACCATCGGTTCTGCCTTTCTCCCAGGCTGAAGCGGCACAACCGAGCTGTCGAACATCCTGCCATCGGTCGTCCAGCCCGTGTAGTTCACCCTCACGGAGTCGTTCCGACTGGGGTGATCGGCGCCCGTCCCACGGACGAGGACCTTGCTCGCGAGGCCGCTCGCCGTCTTCGTCGCATCGGCGGGTGGTGAAGCCACGTCGAGGGGGGCAGGTAAACCAGAAGCGGCCGCAGCAGTCGCGCCGGCGTCGCGACCCGTGTCGTGGGATCCGGCCGAACCGTTTGCCTTGCAGGCGGGCGTGCCGAGGCACGCGAGGCACGCAAGCAAGTCGAGCGCCAGGGTTGCGGCGTACCGGGAGGTGCGGAAGGTCGTCATCGTGACGAGCAACGGAACATGCCTGGGGCTCACGGACAAGGCCTCGTCGTGAGCAGCCCTACAAATCTTCTCGTCGATCTGGCGTTGTTGGGCCGGGCTGCGGCGCGGGTGGTCTTCCGATCAATGCCGGAAATGGCGCACTCCGGTAAAGACCATCGCGAGACCGAGTGCATCCGCCGCAACGATGACGTCCGGGTCTTTCACGCTGCCTCCGGGCTGCGCGACAGCGGTCACCCCGGCGCGCCCGGCCGCCTCGACGCCGTCCGGGAACGGGAAGAAGGCATCCGAAGCGAGTACGCTCCCGCGTGCCTTATCGCCCGCTTTCTCGCATGCGATCTGCACGGAGATGACACGAGACATTTGCCCTGCGCCGACCCCCACGGTCACTTCCCCGGTTGCAAGGACGATCGCATTCGACTTCACGTGCTTGCACACGCGCCAGGCGAACTCCATGCTCCTGATCTCGTCCGAGGTCGGGACGCGCTTGGTCACGACCTTCGCGCGGATCACCTCGCCCGCGGCGGTCGCGTCACGATCCTGCACCACCAGACCACCGCTTACGCGTTTGTACGCCAGCGCGGCATGCTCTGCATCGAGCCAGCCCCCCGTCGCGAGGAGCCGCAGGTTCTTTTTCGTGCGGAGGACGTCGAGCGCCGCCGGGGCGAACGATGGGGCAACGATGCATTCGAGAAACGTCTCCGCCAGGACACGCGCAGTGGCCTCGTCCACTTCGCGGTTCACCGCGACGATGCCGCCATACGCGCTCAACGCGTCCGCTTCGCGGGCCCGGCGTGACGCCTCGGCGAGGGTTTGTCCAATCGCAACCCCGCACGGATTCGTATGCTTCACGACCACCGCTGCGGGCCGGTCGAACTCGCGGACGGCATCGAGGGCGGCATCGACGTCGACGAGATTGTTGAAGCTCAACTCTTTTCCCCCTGCGCCGACACTTGCCGCGCGAGCCAGCGATCCAGGCGGAGCGTCGCGGTCGACGTAGAACGCGCCCGCTTGTGGCGGGTTCTCGCCGTAACGCAGCCCATATGCGCGTTCGAACGGGAGTGTGAGGTAACGCGGGAAGGGCGCCCTACCGCCGTCGACTTCCAAGGACGACAGATATCCGCTGATGCTCGCGTCGTACGCCGCCGTCAGCGCAAACGCCTTTGCTGCCAGGTTGGCGCGCGTGGCGGGCGTGGTGTCGCCGTGCTGCACGATTTCTTCCAGGACGCGATCATAATCGCGGGGATCGCATACAATCGTGACGCGCGCGTGGTTCTTCGCGGCGGAGCGGACCATCGACGGGCCCCCGATATCGATGTTCTCGATGATGTGATCGCGCGTGGATGCCGGGTCGGAGGCGACCCGCTCGAAGGGATAAAGATTGACGACGACGAGATCGATCTCCCGGGCCCCAAGTCGCTCGAGATCTGCCTTGTCGCGATCGCCACGCGACAGGATGCCCCCGTGCACGCGTGGGTGCAGCGTCTTGACGCGCCCGTCCATCACTTCCGGCGAGCCCGTGTACGCCTCGACCGTCTCGACAGGGATCCCCTCCGCCGCGAGCGCCTTGGCAGTCCCGCCGCTCGAGAGAATTCGAACGCCCCTCTCGGCGATCGCGCGAGCGAACGAACTGAGACCAGATTTGTCGGAGACCGAAATGAGCGCTGTGCGGATCCTCATGCCAAACGCGCTGCTACCTTGACCGAAGTTCGCGGTCAATCCGCGAGTGCGCCGCGGAGGAGACCTAGAGTTCGCTGTCGGCGCTCGCGAGGTCCTCGACGTCCAGATCGCCTTCGGCGGATGCGTCGACGTCTTCGTCCGACTCCTCTTGATCTTCAGCGTCTTCGGAGTCTTCGCCGCGCTCGCTCGCCAGGACGGGCAGCCGGCGCTTGCCCATGGGTCCCTCGTCGACGTAGTCGCGCAACGCGTGCATGTCGCGCAGCGCCGCGAGCTTCGCCAAACCTTTGACTTCGACCTGGCGAATGCGCTCCCGGGTCAAGTTCATGATCGCGCCGACCTCTTCGAGCGTCGTCCCTCCGCGATCGGCGACGTCGAGCGCGCACGTCTCCGACATTTCCCAAACGTCGAGATCCGGAAAGTTGACTTTGATTGCCCCAGTGCGCGCGGATACGTCCAGATACAGGTGGTGCTGGCACGAGACGAACGGGCAAGGGCGCGCGCCTTCGACGCAGTCGGCGCGCACCTTTGGTTGCTCGCTCTCTTCGAGGTCGGGGTAGAGAAGCCGTCCGAGCTCGAGTTCGCGCTTGGTCATTCGCTTGACACTGATTGTGCGCGCGCGGACCGCCCGCTTGCGCCGCGATCGACGCTGCTCGCGGGTCACAGGCGGCGGGCCGTGCTGCACTTGCAGTGCGAGCGCCCCGTCCGTTTGCGGCACTTCGGCCGGCTCGTCTTGCTCGTAGCTCTCCGGTTCGTGATTCGGGTCCATACTCGCCTCCTTCCGGCCACCGCCGACAAACCGCTCCCCTTCGGACCGGCGTCCGCGCCCTCCCACCCACACCCGACCTTGGCCGCGCCCTCGTTGCGCGTTAGCCCGAGCACCGTTGCGGCAACCTCCGCACGACCGCTCGATTCATTTGCAGCTTAAGCCACTTGAAATATCGTGGTCAATCCATCGTTTGGCTTTTTTTTGAGCTTTTCCATTATGGACCACGTTTCGCGTGGTTAGATCATCGGCCTGACAACAAATGTCATGGCCT
>JALYHX010000501.1 GCA_030776305.1 Myxococcota bacterium | reverse complement strand
GAGTTGGGCATCCAGGTGCCGTTCGACGAGGCGTCGATCGACGAACGCCCGCGTTCCGGCGTCGGCTGCCGATCGAGCATGGTTGAGCCACGCGCTGCGGTTGGCTCCACTGGGCGCGATCCAAGCGGCCATTGCGAGGCGATCAGGATCCAAAGGCCCCTCCGACAAAGCCGCGAGAATGCCCGGAGCGCGCGGGCTCCGGAGGTCGTCTGCGCCGCCAAGAGTTCGGAGGATCGCTTCTTGGAGTCGCCCGTCGACATCGCTGGATGGCTTGCCAATGGCGCGACCCAGCGGTGTCGTGACCGACCGCACGGTGAGGCGTTTGGCGGGCACCGGTGCTTTGTCCCAGAGGCGCGGCTCGGCGAGGACGCCTTCGGGCCATTTTCCCGCGGCGTTCGTCACACGGAGGCGGACGCGCCCCTTGTCGGCGAGCGCTCCCGAGCAAACCTTCGCGCTGAGCAAGTGTTCGCCTGCGTCGATGTCGACCCGTGCTGCGATCCGATCAAAAAGCGCCGACTCGTGCACACTCTCGTCGCGCGCGATCTCGGCTCCGTCGAAGACGAGGCGTACCTGTCCGGTTGCCGCACCGTAGAGGGTCAGGGATTGGCGGTCCCGGGCGATGAGGTGCGTCGCGACCCAGGTGCAGCTCTCGGTCCTTGGGAAGACGAAAAGATCGAGAGGAATGCCGCGCGCGGACGCAAATTCACGCGGGACTTTCCGCCACGCGACCTCGTAGCTACCCCAGGAATAGTCGGCCTTTGGATTGAAGGGCGAGCCGGCGATCTCCGGACCGTCACGCGCCTCGATGCCACCTCCGGTGTCGCGAAACGGGCCGAGCATCCATAGCTCATCGGCGACCCCCAGCGCACGGTCTGCGCGGCCGCCGTCCTCCGTGCCCTCATCGGGCGCGAGAGTCCGCTCCACGAGGGATGCTTCTGCACGAAGGTCGACCGGGACGCTCGGCGTTGCCGCGATCTCCGCGAGCGCGTCCTTTGCGTGATCGCCCCGCGCCCGCTCGGCGAGCGCGGCAATCGTCGCGATTGCGGCCGCCCGACTGCGTTCGTTCTCGTTCGACGCAGTGGCACGTGCCACCGCGTCGTCGACCATGGCGTCGGGGGTGGCGTCGGTCCATCGCAACAGCATCGGTCGAGGCACGGACTGTGCGGCGGGGGCGGCGCTGACGACGGACGCGAGGGCAAGGATCGAGAGGGTGAGCGGGAGGCGAAATCGCAACGTGTCGCGACTTTACTAAGCGTCTGCCTCGGACGCGAACCTTCCCTGCCGACCAGATCGCGGACGAGCCAGAATCGGACCTCGGAAGGCTGCACAAGAGTGATAGAGAGCGTGTCATGAGCAACGCCTCCCGACCGCTCGTCGTGGTCAACCCCCGCTCGGGCGGCGGTCGGGCGGGACGGACCATCCACGAAGTGCGTGCCGTTCTCGAACGGCGGTTGGGCCCGGTCGACTTGGAGGTGACAGGTCGACCCAATCACGCGGTCGAGCTCGCGCATGAGGCGGCATCGAGAGGGCGGGGACTTGTCATCGCCGTAGGTGGGGACGGGACGCTCCACGAAGTGGCCAACGGTGTCCTCGATGCGCGAAGCGACACGGCAATCGGCTACGTGGGACAAGGAACTGGCGGCGATTTTCGGCGAACCCTCGGCATCGAACACCGTCTGGACGCGTATGTGGAAGCGATCGCGAGCGGACGCGAATTGCGCGTCGACGTCGGCCAACTCTCTTACCGCGCGGCCGACGAGTCGACGCGTAGGCGCTGGTTCGTCAATGTTCTGTCGGTGGGCCTGGGGGGGCTCGTCGATGGCTTCGTGTCCGAGACGACCCAGTCGCTCGGTGGGAGGGCGGCGTATTTCTGGGCGACCCTGCGTGCGCTCGCCCGCTGCCAGCGCGGCCGGTTGAGGTGCATGGTCACGTTGGCAGGCGCTCGCGATGAGCGCCTCATCGATACATTCATGATCGCGATCTGCAATGGCGCCTACTTCGGGAGCGGCATGCAGGTCGCGCCCATGGCCAAGTTGAACGATGGGCAGTTCGAGGTCGTGTCGATGAACGCACCGAACAAACTCGCTTTTGCGACGTCCTCACTGCGCATCTACGACGGCAAGCACCTGTCGTCCCCGGGGGTGCAGCACTTCGCGTGCGATCGCATGAGCATCGATCTCGAAAACGAGACCGCACGGGGAGTGTTCCTTTTGGATGTTGACGGCGAACCGCTCGGGGGTCTCCCGATGCAAGTGAAGCTCGTGCCCCAGGCCCTCAGGCTCCGGGCGTAAGCGGCGGAAACGGGGGCCCCGGGGTCACTGACTGCGGGCGCGGCGCGGATCCGTCTCATTGACGCGCACGGGCCGCCCATCCAGCATCTCACCGTTCATCTTGGCCGCCGCCCGCGCCGCTTGTTCCGGAGTCGCCATCGTGATGAAGGCGAAGCCCCGCGGCCGGCCGCTGTAGCGGTCGATCACGACCTGCACGTCGATGACCTCACCGAATTCCGAGAAAGCGGCGCGTAACGTTTCCGGAGTGGAGCTGCTGGAAAGATTGCCGACGTAGAGACGCGCGCTCATCGCACATAAACCCTAGTGTGCGGGGCTTGCCATGCAAGCGTCCCCCATCCCGCGCGACGTCCAGCTCATCGTGCGCTCCGCAGGAATCACGCGGAAGAGACGTCGTCGTCCGCTGCCTGGCACGGAAGCGCAATAGCGCGCTAGAGTGAAGACCCGACATGGCACGCAAGATAGAGCGAAACGACGCAGAGTGGCGCAAGGTCCTGACACCCGAGCAATACCAGGTGACTCGCCTGAAAGGCACTGAACCGGCCTTCACCGGGCAATACTGGGAATGCCACGACAATGGCACCTATCTTTGCGTCGCGTGTGCAGAACCCCTCTTCGCGAGCAATGACAAGTTCGACTCCGGTACGGGTTGGCCGAGCTTCGTACGCCCCATCGCACAAACCGCGCTAGAAGCCGTCGCCGACGACAGTCATGGCGTGCACCGCACCGAAGTCGTGTGTCGCTCCTGCGGCGCCCATCTGGGTCATCTGTTCGAAGACGGGCCCGAACCGACGGGCCTGAGATATTGCATCAATTCGGCTTCGTTGCGCCTCGATCGCCAATGAGCATGCGCGGGGGTCCCGCAGGCGGACCCACGCAAGGCGCGGGTCGAATCATCCGTGCTAGGGGCTGCCGTTATTGGGAACCGCCCCGTTGGCATCGGCCACAGGCGGTACGCTCTCGGTTTTGGAGGCTCCTGCAGCGGCGGGTGCTGGCGGACGTATGCTCAACGGCTTCGGCGCCTCTGACGGCCGAGACGTCCACTCCTTCTTCTGCGCCTGTTCGCTCCCCACATCGAGCTCGCACTCTCCGAAGACGACCTGCATCTTGCCGTTGGGCGGCACAAGCTTCACTTCGAGCGACTTCGCGCGGATCACGGTGTTGTCCTTGATGGTCCCCGAGAGCTGCACGAAGTCGGCGTCGAACTCTCCGGAGAGCTCGCCCTCGGACTTCATCTCTCCGACCTTGACGCGCCCGTGAACGGCGCCGCTCGCCGCGATCGCGAGCGCCGGCGCCGTGATTTCACCTTCTATCCGTCCTTTCACTTCGATCGGGCAATCGGACGAGATGGCGCCTTTGAACTGCGTGCCTTCTTCGACCAGTGTCTTGCGACGTTGCGCGGCATCTTTCTCGATCATCGTTGCCTCCCAACTTTGGCGACTCGCTCGGCGACCGGCTCGGTCTTGCTCTGGCGAATCTTCATTCGCAGGATGCATCCCGGCTCGAATGCAAACCGCGTTGGTTCCGTCGACTGTTCGACTGCGCCGATGAGCGATCCACACGAGCTCACGACGAGCTGCGTGGGGCCATGAATCCCTGGAGACTCGCGCTCGACGAACTTGCCGTGGATCGTGATCTTGCCCGCTCCCCGGATCTGACACCCCGACAGGACGCCCCCTCGGCCGATGACCAACTCGGCGTCGTTTCCGAGTGCGATCGTGCATTGCTCGAAGAGGCTCTCGATCTCGACGGCTGCTCCAGCGTCGAACTCCAGATGGGCGTTTCGCAGCACGTCGCCACGGCCAAAGAAACGCTTTTGCATCGCGGCTTGACCGGAGAGAAGCGCCACGGCGTCCGCACCGTTCGCCTTCTTCGTGCCTGCCCCGTCGGTGCTGACGTCCACCCATTCGGCACGGAGCCCCTGGATGGGCGCTCCGGTGCCGAGTGCGCCGTAGATACGCGCGCCCGTGACGGTGGCCCCATCCAATCGCGCGCCCGCGAAATTCACGCGGCGCACGTCCGCGCCCGTGAAGTCGGTGTTCGTCAAGTCCGCCGCCGTCAGCGCGGCATTGACAAGAAGCGCCTCCACGAAGCGAGCGCCCTTTGCGTTGACTCCCCGAAGCTGCGCGTCCCGGAGTTGGGCGCGCACCAAGCTGGCCTCTTCTAGGTTCGCGCCCGTGAGGTTCGTGCTCGTCATGTCGGCCTCGTCGAGCTTTGCCGTCGACAAGTCCGTCTCGGCCAAGTCGGCGTGCGACAGCATCGCCCCGACGAGCTTCGCTCCTCCCAGTTTCGCCGATTCAAGCTGCGCGTGGGTGAGGCGGGCCCGCGATAGGTCCGCTCCCTGAAGGTTGGCGCCTTCGAGGTTCGTCCGTCCCAAGTTCGCCCCGGTCAGATTCGCTCCCTGAAGGTTGGCGCCTTCCAGGTCAGCGCTCTCGATGTTTGCGTCTCGTAAATCGGCGCCCGCCAAGAAGGCTTCGCGTAAGCTCGCGTTCTTCAGGACTGCGCGCGCGAGGCGTGCGCCCTCGAAGTTCGCGCCGTCAAGATCGCAGCGGCGAAAACTGACGCCTTCCAGCACGGCTTTCGGCATCGCGAGGCCGCGCAGGTCGGCCCGCTCGACTTTCTCGCCGCTCTTGATCTTCCTGAGAACTACGTCCGCGGTGAGCTCGGGCATGTCGGTTCGGAACCTCCTCGCGAGTCAGGACTGTGCCATGTACTTTTCGCGCGCCTCCTCGAGGAACGACTCGAGATGCACGACCTTCCGTTCGAAGGGAAGCCGCTCGATTTCTTTCAGACGCTCGATCTCGCCGAGGCGCGCCAGCACGACTTGGATGTCGAGCATCGTTTGCGCTCGCGCCTTGCGCATGTCTTTCCTCTTCTCGTCCGCGTCCTTCGTCCACGATTGCGTCGCGCGCTCGTGCTCGTCGTGCTCGCGGCGAAGCCGTGCCGTCAGAGCGGCCACGCGCTCGCGTTCGTGAGCCCGCGTCGCATCCGGTACCCCGGCCTTGACCTGCTCGCGGTAACTTTGGAAGCGAACGACGATCCGTGCGGCGAGCCCCTCGGCGATACCCGTGGAAGCAGCGATGTCCTTGGGCGTCGCGAGGAGCATGGTCTCGAGCGTCGTCAGGCCGGCCGAGTAGAGCTTGTCGAGCGTGACTTTTTTCACGTCGGGGACTTGAAGCAGAAGAGATTGCAGGATGAACGCCTCGCGCTGCGTGCGGTCGACGTCCAGCCCGAACGCTTGCGGCATGAGCAAGGAAAGATCGTTGTAGCGCGCGATCAGAGCATCGCGCCGATCGCCGTCGATGGTCCGGCCCCCGGTGATCCGGGCGGAAGCGAGCGCCTCGGAAAACCGATCCAGCGCAGAGGAAAGCTCCTTGAGCTCGAGCTTGTCCGTGGCTCGTCGCAGCGAGCGCAGCGCAGGTTCGCAGATGCCGATCCAGTCGAGCGTCGCGTCGCCCCAACGCAGATCGATCATGAAGTCGCGTACTTGACGCACATGGTTGACAGCAAGTTGTGCGAAGAGCGTGCGGACTTCGCCAAGGTCGGTCAGTCCGTCGCCATGCGCGTCGGTTGCCGGCCCAGAGCCCTCCATCGCCGCAAAGCCCTCTTCCAGGTCTTCCAGGCTGAGAAGCCGCTCGAACGTGTCGGCGATCGATGTCTGCTCAACGTGAGGGTCCGAAAGACTGGGCGCCGTGGGGCGCACGGACCCGGACGAAGGGAACTCGACCCGAGTCACTTGAAGCGCCCGGTCGGATGTCGCGGGCGAAGACAACTTCGCGGCAGACGGGGAGGGGGACGGTCCTGGCGAAGGACCAAGTGCAGGCCCGATCACTTGCGAGGTGGCGCCGGTTGGGCCCCGCGGCGGTGCCGCGCCCGTCTGCGGCGGCGCGGGTGCCTCTGGCGGCGCGATCGCGACGGCCGGCATCTCCGGCCATGATCTCGGCCCCCCGACGTCGATTGACCGTGTCACGACGACCGCTGGAGCGACCGGTTTGGGGGCAGGCGGCGATGGGCGCGCAGGTGCAGCTTGGGGCCCCTGCAGCGGATTTGCGGCTCTCTGCCCAGCTTGGCGCGTCGGCGATGACGCCGGGTTTCGAGGCCCCTGTGGGTCGGGTTTCGCGGCGCCGTCCTTCGGCGATTTTGAGAAGAGACTCATCGCCTTCGGCCTGAGGATACCAGTTTCGAGCTGCCCCCTAGGCGCAAACGACGTTGCCGGGCCGATCGCCCCCACATGGTAGAACGAAGTGTCAAACACTCGCCGATCGCCGCCATCTTGGGTGCTACCGTCGGATCCATGAGAGCGATGGCCATCGCGTTCGGCGTGGCGCTCGCGGCGTGCTCAACCGCGAAGACGAAGCACCCAGCCGAGCTCGGCGGATGCGTTCCGTCGCCCGATGCTGCATGTGCGAGGCCCTCTGCGGGCGCGGGATCCACCCTGGGAAATCCGGACGCGAACGCCGTGACCCTCGACGCTTCCAGCTCGGCGAACGGTGGCTGCGTAGACGCCGGCTCACTGGTCGCCACGATGAACACGACTTGCCACCCATGCATCGCGGCGAATTGCTGCACCAACCAGGGCTGCTCTGGAGACTGCGGTCTCCTCTTACAATGGGCGCAGGGATGCCAAGGCGATACAGGGTGCCTTGGGGTCGGGGAGACGATGTATCCCCCGAGCGCGGTCACGTCGTATCGCGACTTCGCGCAATGCTTGTCGCTGTTCTGCCCGCCCCCAGAGTGCCCGGCGCTTCCGTTGCTCCCTTGACGACGCAAACACGGTCACGGCCGCACATCGTGCACCGAACGACTGCGAAGCGGGCTCGCGCATTTCAGTCACCGCGCTACCGTGTTGCGCGGGATGCTCAGCGTGCTGGTTCTTCTTCTGCTCGCCCACGAAAGGGGTGCGTGGTCGAGCAATCGCCCGCCGGAGTGCGATGACCGCGGGGGCCGCACCGCCAACGTGTGGGAGCGCGCAAAGTCGCCAGAGCTGCGGCGGTACTGTGACCTGGTAGCGAGCGCGTCGTCCAAGCTGGCGGGGATGGCCGCGATGGCAC
>JALYHX010000500.1 GCA_030776305.1 Myxococcota bacterium | reverse complement strand
GCCCAGAGACGACGCTCTGCATCCGCTGCAAGGAGGACCAGGAGCGGATGGAGAAGGATTACTCTTAGCGGACAGACGCCCGCCGCACCTTGCGCACCAAGTAGTAAGCGTAACCAATGCCGCCAAGCGTTGCGATGAATGTCACCAGCGCGACGTTCCAGCACGTCGGTCGGTATCGGAAGACAATGGTCTCATCCCTCGCGTGAAGCGGAGCGGCGACCTGATCCGCGATGTTCATTGCCTGCGACCCATTCGCGCTCCACCCCGTGTCCCAGTTCTGATTCAAGACGACGTGTTCGCCCGGCGCCGCGCCGTGGACGGCCACGGTGACCTGGTTCGGAGTCCATTTTTCGACAGTGGCTTGCCCAGCGCCGTCCGCGACGTACTCTTCCCCTTTGTAGTCCGGGTCGCCCCGTCCATGCGCGCCCATCCCTCGCGCACGCCCTTTCGAGTCGCGGACGAACACATTGAGCCCAGGGAATGTGGAGCAATCGATCGTACCGATGTTCGCAATCTCCGCGGACAGCGAGAGTTCTACGTAGTTGGCCATATAGGCCAGCTCCGGTGGCAGATGGATCTCGGTATGAAATGGGCCGAGCGCCTCGGGGGTCGTTGGCATTTGGCTCGCGAAAGCGTGAGTGACCGGCAATCGCGCGACTGAGCCGATGTCGTGCGCCACCCATGCGATGGCTACGAGGAGCGCGACTTCCAACCATGCACGGGCGGCTCCGGACCGCCGCAACCCACGCTCGAGGACCGCCGCCGTCAAGGTGACGAGCAAGAGTAGGCCCGGATATTGCCAGCGCGAGGGCACGTGCTGCGACTTGAAGATCGGAAAGTGGTGCAAGAAAGGCCACGGGGCGTGGGGATCGATGGAGCCCAAACCCAAGACGAACAAAAACAGACCCACCCACTTGAGTGAGGATTCGCGCGTGCCTTTGCCGAGCAATGTGGCCAGAATGATCGCGAAGACGACGGGCCAGCCGACGTACATTCCGAACTCGTGCCATCCCCATCGGGCATTGACTACTGCCGGACGCGAGTTCAAGTCCTGGTCTCGCGAAGTCAGGATCTGCACCAACGCGGCGAGGTCGATCGACTCGGGTGAATCGATCAGACGCGGGAATCTCGCGAGGACTGCAATCATCGGGAAGAGCTTGGGAGCTGCCAAACCAAACGCGAGCACGCCCGTCGTGATCCCGACGAGCAGTGGGCGAGTCGATCTCTCGAGGACGGCCAAGGCCGTCCCGTAGAGAGCAATGGCGATTACCGTCTGTGGCAATGGATAAATCCCGCCCGTGTACACCATCAGCGCGAGGCACGCTGCGCATAGGACCACATCCCGGTTCCGCGGCGGTCCACGCGTCGGATCGGCACCCACGCCTCGGTCGAAGAAGTAGAGCGCCCAGGGGGTCCATGCGTACGCGAGGTGCCAAGTGTGTCCCGTTGCCAGCTGCAGTCCCCAGCGGCCATTGACGGCAAAAGCGACGACCACGAAGGCGCGCGCGGCCGGACTGTGTGTGAAGCGCCCGGCGAGCATCCAAGCGCCGATCGCCGAAAGCAGGGCGCTCCCCCAGACCTCGACGCGCATCGCGTGAGGGAGCGTCATCGTCAGGTAGAAAGGAAACCACGGCGATACAAGCGTCGTATCGCTTTCGATGCCGCCCCACGCCGGATGCCCTCCGCACGCATAGGGATTCCAAAAGGGGAATTGGTGAAACCGCAGTATCGTCTTCGTGACGAGATACCGATGCGATTCCATTTGATCCCAATCGTGCGAGCCGATGGCGTTCATGTCGCCCAACGTTGGAGCGAGCACCCAGATCGTCATCGCCAGAATGACCAGCCATGCAAGGACCGCCGTTACGCGATGCACCCAAACAAGTTTGGATGTCGATGCCGCCACTTTGATTCGCTCAAGCATCGCCCACGCGTTCGACCTCAGCTGGGTCGGCGCATTGGACGCGCCAATAGTCAGCCGACCGAAGCAGCGCGGCGGAGGATGCGACGCCGTGCCAGCGAATGCAAGTCCCTGCCAGCGGGTCTTTTCGCGGACGCGACCTTCGCTACCCCCTAGCCGCCCGCCGGGACGATGCCGGTGCGCTCCGCGCTAGCACTTCGACCAAATACCGAGCCGTGTGCGATCGTTCGCTCTGTGCGATCTGCTCGGGTGTCCCAACGGCTACAATTTCGCCGCCGCCCTCACCGCCTTCAGGGCCGAGGTCGATCACCCAGTCTGCACAGGCGACGACGTCGAGGTTGTGTTCGATGACGACGATCGTATTGCCCTGGTCGCGGAGATCCGTCAGCGCCGCGAGGAGTACTTCGATATCGGCGAAGTGGAGGCCGGTGGTGGGCTCGTCGAGCACGTATAGGGTGCGGCCGGTCGCGCGGCGTGCAAGCTCGCGCGCCAGTTTGACACGTTGCGCCTCACCGCCGGAGAGGGTCGTTGCGGGTTGCCCGAGCGTGAGGTATCCGAGCCCCACCTTGCGGAGCGCCTCGAGTTTGTCCGCGATGCGTGGCACCGCTCCAAAGAGATCCGTTGCCTGTTCCACGGTGACGTCGAGCGCGTCGGCGATTGACAGCCCACGATACTTCACTTCGAGGGTTTCTCGGCTGTACCGCCGCCCAGCGCACGCGTCACACATGACGAAGACGTCGGGCAAGAAATGCATCTCGACGCGCAGCACCCCGTCGCCTTGGCATGCCTCGCATCTCCCGCCCTTGACGTTGAACGAGAAACGGCCCGCCTTGTAACCGCGCGCTCGCGCGTCGGGAAGCGCCGCGTAGAGCTCGCGCAAGAGCGCAAAAATGCCTGTATACGTCGCCGGATTCGACCGTGGCGTTCGCCCGATGGGCGCCTGATCGATCGAGACGACCTTGTCCACGTTCTCCAACCCCTCGACGCGGACGCATTCACCGACGGGCGCGGTCGCGTTGTAGAGCTTCGCGCGCGCCGCAGGCAGGAGCGTGTCGACGACGAGGCTGGATTTTCCACTCCCGCTCACGCCCGTGACGCACGTGAAGAGTCCGAGCGGTATTTCGGCGGTCACGTCGCGAAGATTGTGTGCGCGCGCTCCGACGACACGAACGCCGGCCTTACCGCGCGCCTTGCGCTTGCTGGGCACGGGGAGCTGCCGCTTGCCGTTGAGCCACGGACCCGTAATCGATCGCGGGTTTGCCATGATCTCGCGCGGCGTCCCCTGCGCGACGATTTCACCTCCGTGAACGCCCGCTCCGGGGCCCATGTCGACCACGTGGTCCGCCGACAGGATCGCTTCGCGATCGGGCTCGACGACGATGACGGTGTTCCCGAGGTCGCGCAGCCGCACCTGCGCCTCGATGAGCCGAGCGTTGTCGCGCGCGTGCAGTCCTACGCTCGGCTCGTCGAGAACATAGAGGACGCCCACGAGCGCAGCGCCTATCTGCGTCGCAAGGCGGATGCGCTGGCCCTCGCCCGACGACAGCGTTTGCGCGCTGCGATCGAGCGTCAGATAATCGAGTCCCACGTCGATGAGAAAGCCCAAACGGGCGGCGACCGCCTTCAGAAGCGGTTCGGCGATTGCGCGCTCCCGCGCTGCGAACGTTTGCGCGGCCCCTTCTTCACCCAGGGGCGTTCCGTCGCCGAGTACCTCGACGAACTTTCGCACTTGGCGCAGCGGCATCGAACCCACTTGTGCGATGTCCTTTTCGCCGAGCTTCACCGCGAGCGCCTCGGGACGCAGCCGCTTGCCGTTGCAAGCATCGCACGTACGCGTCACGAGGAACCGGCCGAGCTCATCGTCGGCGATCCCGCCCTCGCTCGCGTCAGGGTCGTCGTCTTCCGGTGGGTCGACACGCGTGTCGGCAAGCGATGCGAGTCGCTGTGCCAAACGCGGCACGATCCCCTCGTAGCCCTTGGATTTGCGACCCTCTCGCTTGCGCGCGCGTCCGTCGACATTGCCCGTGCCGAAGAGGATTGCCTTTTTCTCGTCGTCGCCGAGCTTCGACCATGCGACGTCGGGACTGACTCCGAGCACCTCGACGACACGCGCGAGCTCGGTCGCAAGGGCGACGCTGCCCCGTCGACCCCATGCCAAAACGACGCCTTCGCGGAGAGTGTGACGGCCGTCGCCCACACAGCGATCCGGGTCGACTACATCGCGCGCCCCCAGGCCGTCGCATGCCGGGCATGCCCCATGCGGCCCATTGAACGAGAACATCCGCGGCTCGACGGGCGGCAACGAGATGCCGCAATCGATGCAGGCAAACCGCTCGCTCATCCAGAAGGGCTCGTCGTCGCCCGCCTGAACCAGCAGACGGCCCTCGCCGAGCTTCAGCGCGAGTTCGACACTGTCAGTCAGGCGCCCCTTCAGACCTTCCTTGAGAACGAGCCTATCGACGACGACGTCGAGATCGTGTGCGCGCGAGCGATCGAGCTCGAGCTCGTCGCCAAGGTCGACGACCGAGCCGTCGATGCGCACGCGAACGAACCCCTCTCGGCGCAGCCGCTCGAGCTCCAGCTTGAGCTCTCCTTTGCGCGCCCGTGCGATGGGAGCCATCACGCTCAGCTTTGTACCCTCGGCCAGCCCCAGAATGCGGTCGACGATCTGCTGTACGGTTTGCGCTTCGATTCG
This sequence comes from Myxococcota bacterium, assembly GCA_030776305.1. Lineage (GTDB taxonomy): Bacteria > Myxococcota_A > Polyangia > Polyangiales > Polyangiaceae > Palsa-1150. The sequence goes on along the minus strand of JALYHX010000500.1, from coordinate 631 downwards.
CTTTCCGCAGTTTGGGCAATGGGGCACGCCGACGCGGGCGTACAAAAGACGCAAATAGTCGGCGATCTCGGTCACCGTGCCGACCGTCGACCGGGGTGACTTCGACAGCGGGCGCTGTTCGATCGCAATCGCGGGGCTCAGCCCCTCGATCCGCTCGACGTCCGGCTTGGCCAGCTGTTCGAGGAATTGCCGGGCGTACGCGCTCAGCGATTCGACGTATCGTCGCTGTCCTTCCGCATAGATCGTGTCGAACGCGAGCGACGACTTCCCCGATCCGCTGGGTCCCGTGAACACCACAATCTTACCGCGCGGCAGACTGACGCTGACGTTCTTCAGATTGTGCTGCTTGGCGCCGACGACGACGAGACGATCCACGTTGGAACCAGGAGGGTTAGCACAGCGTCCGCGGGGCCGTCTCCCAGGACGGCGGCTCAGCATCTCACCGACGGCGCCGGCTAGTTGCAGACCAAGTTCAGCGTCGCTCCGGGTGGCGGTTCGTTGGCAGTGAAAAGGATCTCCTGTGGGCAGTTGCCCGCGGCGGCACCGGTCACATAGCACCACCCAGGCGTCGCCGAAGCGCCGCACGTTCCGTCCGGTCCGAAGGCCGCGAGGTTCTGTTTCGTGAGCTGCG
>JALYHX010000499.1 GCA_030776305.1 Myxococcota bacterium | reverse complement strand
CGTCCGTCGCGCTCTCGAGAATCGCCTGGTCTTGGGCTGATCTGTAATCTTCGAGCGCCCGCGCAAGTTGCCCAAGGTGCTCCTCGCACAGGGCAAGGTGGTATCGCACGCCCGCCGTCAGCCTCACCTGCGAGACCGCGCGAAACTTGTCGAGCGCATCCGACCAGCGTTCTGCGTCTTCATCCTCCTCCGCCTGGACGAACAGTTGGCGAGCACGCTCGATCGGCGCGGGCGGCGCGGCTTGCGCGACCGCCGCTCCGAGAGTCCCGACCAGCACGACCAGAACGGCAGGCGTGCAATGAGGATGAGGCATGGCTACTCGGGAGCTTGCGGGAAAACTACCAACTCGCCCGCCGATCCGCGATAGTTTTTGCGGTCGCTCATGCCCTCGCGCATCGCCACGGCTCCCACCGACGCCCGCGCTGCCTGCGACGCCGCCCGCGCTCGCGGGGAGCGCGTGGGGTTCGTGCCGACGATGGGCGCTCTTCACAGCGGCCATCTCGCGCTGGTCGAGGAAGCCAAGCATAGAGCCCATTTCGTCGTTGTGTCGGTATTCGTAAATCCTACGCAGTTCGGGCCGAACGAGGACCTCGCGCGCTACCCCCGCGACCTGGATGGCGACATCGAGAAGCTCGCCTCCGTGGGGGTCGATGTCGTCTTCGCGCCCGATGCGCGTGCCATCTATGGCAAGGACGACGAAACGCGTGTGCGTGTCGGATCGCTCGCCGAGCCGCTCGACGGAGCGCACCGCCCGGGACACTTCGAGGGCGTGGCGACGGTCGTGGCCAAGCTCTTTGCCATCGTTGGGCCGTGCGTCACCGTTTTTGGCCGCAAGGATTATCAGCAGCTGCTCGTCGTGCGGCGCATGGCGCGGGACCTTCAATTTCCCGTCGACGTGGTGGGGCACCCCACGGTGCGCCAACCGGACGGGCTCGCGGTGAGCTCTCGCAACGCGTACTTGTCTCCGGACGAGCGGGGCCGTGCCGTCTGCATCGCCCGGGGGCTCGCTGCGGCGGCGCGATCATTCGCCGCGGGAGAGCGTCGCGCGCGGGAACTCGAACGCGTCGCGCGCGAGCCGATCGAACGGGCAAACGCTTCGATAGACTACGTCGAGGTGCGTGATGCCGATTCGCTTGCAGCGATTGCCGATGAGACGGGGCCTCGGGCCGTGCTCGCCGTGGCTTGCCGGATCGGCGCTACGCGCCTCATCGACAACATCGTTCTCGGCGAGGACGCCCTCGAAATAGATCTGAAATAAGGGTAACGGTTTCATCTTCGGTCGATGTTTGCTATCCGCTCTTTCTCATGCGCAAAGGCGGCGGCTGGCTCGTGGTGGTCGAAGGAATCGACGGGTCCGGCACGACGACGCAGACGGCGAGGCTCGCGGAGCGCTTGCGAGCGATGAGGGTTCAGGTGCGTTCGACGCGCGAGCCCAGTGACGGACCGATCGGCACGCTCGTCCGGCAGGTGCTCACGGGTCGCGTCGTCGTACCCGGGGGACGAGCACCGGGGTGGGCGACCATGGCGCTCCTGTTCGCGGCCGACCGCATGGACCACGTCGAGAGCGAGATCGGCCCGTTCGTCTCCGCGGGCGGCGTGATGGTGTCCGATCGGTACGATGCTTCGAGTCTTGCGTACCAGAGCATCTCCAGCGGCGTCGAAGCCAAGCAGGCCCTCGACTGGATAAAATCGCTCAATCGGTACGTGCGAAGGCCGGAGCTGACGATCGTGCTCGACCTTCCGCCCGAGATTGCCGCCGAGCGGCGCGTGCGCCGGGGCGACGCCGCGCAGCTCTACGAGCAAAACGAGATGCAACGCCAGCTCGCCTCGTTCTACAAAAACCTCTCCAAGCACACGCCCGGCGATCGTGTCGCCGTGATTGACGCCAACGCCACGATCGACGAGGTCCACGCGCGTGTTTGGGACGCGTATGGCCACGCGTTCGGTGCGTGACGATGCGTACCTTCATTCCGGCGCTCGGCGCGGGCCTAATGCTGCATGCATGCGGCGGCGCCAGTCCACCGCTGCCCTCTCGCGTGGCCGCCCCGAGAGCGAGCGTTGCACCACAGGTCGTCGCCCCGGCGCCGGATCACACCCTGACGCGCTCGACGGTCCGTGCGGTCATCTCGCAAGGCCTCGGCGCATTTTTGCAACATGTCGAACTCGACGACAAGCCGGTGCTCGTCGCGGGCAAATTTCGCGGCTTTCGCATCGCCGCATTGAGGGACACGGGGTTCTGGAGCGCGGTCGACTTGAAGCCGGGAGACGTCGTCACGCGAGTCAACGGGTTTCCGATCGAGCGCCCCGAGCAGGCGCAGCGCGCGTTCGAGTCGTTGGCAGTTGCGAGCGAATTGCGCGTCTCGTACGAGCGAGACGGCGAGCCTCGCCAGCTCGTGTATGCCATCGTAGAAGACCGTTAGCATCCGGCGAGCCGGGGATCAGCGCTTCAATCCGTCGAGCACCTCGAGGGCAAGGTGATATTTGCCGAGCGGCGGCATCAAGTACGCGCCCTGGACGCGATCTCGAAACGCGAAGAGCATCTCGCGCGCGATGCGGACGCCCTCCTTGGTCGCGTCCTGCCCCGGGGTCGCTTTTCGCATGCGCTCGCGAATGGGATCGGGGATTCGCATCCCCGGCACTTCGTTGTGAAGAAACTCCGCGTTCTTGTAGCTGACCAGCGGAAGCACGCCGAGGAGCACGGGCATGCCGAGTCGCGACGTATGTTCGAGCATCCGGTCGAGGAGGTCCGCCTGAAACACCGGTTGTGTCATCACGAAGTCGGCTCCCGCGGCGTGCTTCTGGTCCAAACGGCGGAGCTCCCGGTCGAAGTCGGGGGCTCCAGGCTCGAAGCCAGTGGCGCATAGAAACGACGTCTTGCCGCCGGCGAGTGGCTTGCCCGCAGGGTCGAGGCCGCGGTTCATGCTCGAGGCCATTTGCAAGAGGCCGATCGCGTCGAGATCGTAGACCGCGGTCGCTTCCGGGTAATCACCGACCTTGGGAGGGTCGCCCGTGATGACGACGAGGTTGCGGATTCCGATGGCGTGCGCGCCGAGCAGGTGCGCCATTTGCGCCAGGAGATTCCGGTCCCGGCCGCAGACGTGCATGATCGGCTCGATTCCGTGGTCGCGAATCAGCAGCGAGCAAAACGCCAGGTTCGCCATGCGTGCCATCGCGCGTGGGCCGTCGGCCACATTGACGATGTCGACGCCATTCGCGAGGAGCATCTTCGCGGCGTCGAGCGCTGGCTTCGGGTCCAACCCGGGTGAGGGGTTGACTTCCACCGACACGACGAATCGCCCGGCGGCGATCTTTGCGGCGAACGCACTGCGCTCGCCGAGCGGCGTCGGTTCGACACCGGCCGGGCTATCGGACAGGGATCGCACGCGGGCGACCGGTGTCGGGCGCGCGCCTCCGCCGAGCATTCGGGCGGACTTCGCCATCCAGCGCACGTGCTCGGGCGTCGTCCCGCAGCAACCGCCCACCATGCGGGCGCCGGCCTGAATCATGCGGCGCGCGAAAGCGTCGAAGTACTCCGGTGTCGCCATGTAAAGTTGCCGCCCATCGACCGTGCGCGGTAGTCCGGCATTGGGCTGCACGCAGAGCGGCAGATCCACCTCGCGCATTCGCTCGGCCATGGCCAGCGCCAGCTGGGGTCCGTCACCATGGTTGACCCCCATGGCATCGACGCCGAGCGATGCGAGACGCCGGGCGACCTTTTCCGGTCCAGCCCCGTCCGCGACTGTCCCCCCTTCGTCGAACGCGACCATCGCAAGGATGGGAAGGGTCGGCGCACCTCGTCTCGCGCCGGCGACTGCGATTTGTACCTCGTCGAGGTGACGGAAGGTCTCGAGCACGATCAGATCGGCGCCGCCCTCGGCCAGCGCTGCGGCTTGCGCAGCGAACGCCATCTCGACGTCCCGATCGTTCCAATCGCCCGACACCCCGGGGACCAGGCCGGTAGGCCCGATGGCGCCGCCTACGTACGCGCCGGCCCCTGCCGCGTCGCGCGCAATTGTCGCGCCGGCAAGATTGAACGCGCGGACATCATCCACGAGCCCGTGGCGCTCGAGACAGAAGCGATTTGCGCCGAACGTGTTCGTCTGGATGACCTGCGCCCCGGCGTCCAGGTAATCCACGTGGATCTTGCGGACGATGTCCCGCCTCGTGACGTTGAGCTGCTCGAAATTCTGCGTCACGAAAACGCCGCGCTCGTACAGCAACGAGCCCATGGCCCCGTCGAAGACGAGGATCGATTGCTTCACGGCCTCGAGAAACGGTAAGGCTGGGCGGGCGGACACGACGGCCGATATCATGCGCATTCTTTCGTGAGCGTGCCCGTCTTACCACGACGCCGCCGGTCAAAGACGAGCCAGCGCGATCCTGTCGCTCTCGGCTGTCGGGATCGCATCATGGTCTGCATCCAGTTCCTTCCCTGCAACGGTCGCGGTGGAAGGCGGACGGCCGAAACGCAGAATGACCCCGGAGCGAGCCACGACGACATGTTGTGCGTCGACGCGCCCATGCACCCCGTCAGCTGCGTGCAGGGCGTCGAGTGCGTCTTCGAGGCACGCCCGCTCCTCCAGGGTCAGGGGCCGGGAGAGCTGGGCACCTTCCAGGTGGCCGAGCCAAATCGTTCCTGCTTTCTTGTCGACACGCCATACCACTTGAAGTCCACGATGATCGGCCAGCGCGAAGGCACGCGCGCGCGCGAGTGTCCGTTCGGTGAGCGGGATCACGTCGATCACCCGGTCCGTCCAGCGGTCCAGCGCAGTCCCATCAACTTGAGGATGCATGCGCTCCGACTCGAGAACGTCGCTCGAGTCGATATCTGCCCCAGGCGGGGCCAGGTGAACGCCGGGCCGGTCGGACCACGGAAGCGCGGCGAGACTCGCACGCGCTTCGAACGTGTCGGCAGGGCGCGATTGCGGGTCGACCGCAGCCATCCGGGCAACGGCGAGGTCATGCCGCGCATCGAGGTGACGGTTCGCTTGGCTTGGCAGAAGGCGTGGCGCATCGCTCCGCTCCGGCCTCTCACCGGTCAGCATCTCGCGCAACATGACTCCGACGCCGAATATGTCGCTGCGCACTCCCGCTGGGTGTCCCTGCCGTTGCTCGGGGCTCATGTACGAAAGCGCCCCGGACCATTCCGCGGTCAGCGTGGCGGACATCTCCGTGAGGTGCGCGACTCCGAAGTCGCTGAGTCGCGCGCTTCCCGCCTGGTCGAATAGGATGTTCGTGGGCCGGACGTTGCCGTGCACGATCCCAAGCCGATGAGCTGCTCCAAGCGCCCCGAGGATCGAATACGTGATCTCTGCGGCGCGGGCGGGCGCAAATGGCCCGTGCGCTTCGAGCATCTCCTCGAGCGTGCCACCCCCCATCCACGCGAGGATGATCGCCGTCGGCTCGTCGACGAAGTCGCGAATTGCGACGACGTTGGGGTGATCGAGCGACCGCATCGCGAGAACGTCGTGCTCGAAGCGTACGACTGCGTCGCGCCCACCATCGCGCGCTTCTCGTGCGAATAGCTTGACCGCGACGTGCCCACCTCTCTGAAGATCGACGCACTCGAGCACGCGCGCGTTCGGTGTCGATGCGACTTCGCGGACGGGGTCATAGCGCCCGAACAGGGGAGGGGGAAGCGAGAGCGCTGTGATTTCGCGTCCCGGCGCCGAGGCCGCGTGAGAGGAATCCGAAGGGATTGTCGCGGGAGCCCCCAGCGACTCGAGCTCCGCCGATGCTTCTCTTGCCGCATGCGGCAGGCCGAGTTGCCTCAGGACACGCACGAGGTGCACGAGCGCCTCGTGGCGTTCAGGAACGCCGGAAGGGACGCGCTGGAGTGCACGCACCGCAGCCTCCCACTTTCCGAAGCGCGCCAGCAATGCGCCGAGCCTCCCGGCAATGCCCGGCGCATCCGGGTCGCGACGAAGCGCCGCTTGCAACACGTGCTCCGCGTCGCTCGGTGCCCCCTCACGCTCGAGTAGCAGCGCCGCTCGGGACGTATCGCCAGCCTCATCCCACGCGCGCGCGGCAGCGAGAGGCAGCCCCGCGCCCTCGAGGAGACGAGCCGCCCATGCGTGGTGCCCTCGGCGGGCGAGCTGAACCGCCACGCTTTGCGCGGCCGCGGCGTCCCGCACGAGCAGCGCAACCGCGAGTTCAGCCGTTGCGTCGTCCTGGGCGTAAAGTGCGAGGTGCAGCGCA
>JALYHX010000498.1 GCA_030776305.1 Myxococcota bacterium | reverse complement strand
CCCGTCCGGTCGCGCTCGCACCATAGGGTATCATGGCGCTCAGTAAGCAATTCTCGAATCCAAAGAAGCGCGGTCGCGCCATCTCCCCGTCGAGTTCGCCGGACCTCCAAAGATACGCGGCTGGCTCGTTCGGCGTTTCGCGCGCCGCGATTGCTTCTCTCAAGCCGTTGCTGCTCGCCTCTCTGACCCTGCCCGGAAGAAGGCGCAAACGCGGCCGTATGGACGCCTACCCGGGCTTGCCAACATTTCTCGCGATGCGGCAGCGTCGCATCGTCGCGGGTTATCAGTGGGTCGTACGGTCGCTCGGACTTCCGCTCGGCTGCCCTTCGGGATTCGAAGGACGGTTGGACGTGCCGCGTGTTTTGTTCGTTCCTTGCTGCAGCGTCTGCTGCATACCTTCGGCATGCCGCAGGTGAAGCGCGACGATCGGCCGTGCCGCCTGAAGTTGCGCCTTGAGCTCCGCGCTCTTCACCGCGGGCAGCATCCGGTCGATGAGGTCGAGCGCGTGCTGATGGCCTCGCACCTGTGCGTCGACGTATTCGCGATCGAAGTCGTTCGACGTTTGGCTCTTGAGGGTCGCGAGTTCGCTCTGAGCGTCCGATTTCAGCTGGGTGCTCATCCAGCTATCCGACGGTGTGATCTTCTGACGCGACAGCGTCGCGTTCACCTTGTTGAGTATCGCGCGGTGATCAGTCGCCATCTGCCGTGCGAAGCCCTTCACGTCCGCCGACGACGCCTTGGTCTCGGCGAGCGCGGCCTCCTGGATCTCACCGTCGTTAATGGCCTGCGCCGCCGCCGCGATCTGTCCGTCATCGAGGCTCGAAGGCTCCGGCGAGTGGTCCGCGCCCATCGCGTTCGTTGCTCCCGTCACGTTCTGCCCGGCCTGGTGGTGGTCGGAATTTGGGTCGCTCGCGCTCGTTCCGCTCGGCGGGCGTGTCACCTGCGTGTTGTTGTCGACGCTCATGGCGCTCCGCGTCCCACCGTACGAATCGCTGCCCGTCTGTGCGGTACTGCGATTGGTGCCCGTGCTGTCGCCGTTGGTACTCGACGACTCGGCCGCAGAGGTCGGATGCGGGTAATCTGTTGACCTCATCGATGAAGTGGTTTGGTCCGAGCTGGGCGAACGCGACTCGGGCGTTTGGCTGCCGCCGCATGCGACGGCGGCGCCGAGTACGGACGTGACGAGCGCGGACCTGGACAGCGAACTCTTGCAATGATTCATTTGGTAGCCTCCGTGGGACCGACGCTCACATGCAAAGCGAGTACCGGTGGTGCCGCGGCCGACCACTCTTCGACTGTCGCGCCGCGCTCGCCGGGCGCAGAATCGAGCCGCGGTCTGAGCTGCGATCACAAAGCAGCTTCTCCCACGCGTCACGCCGATCGCCTTCGAAGATGGCCGGCGGACAGGCTGCCTCGAACTAGTCGAACGCCGTCTCGGTGGGTGGCCGCAAGCCCGGTCGGACCGCCTCCTGAAAGGCAGCGAGCGATCGCGCGTTCAGAACTTCGTTTCGCCGAACCCCAGCACGACGCGCCAGTCCAACGGCATAACGGACGTTGCCCAGCTCGCCCGTTGAATGGGCGTCGACTCCGAGCACGAAGGGTATGCCTCGCTCGCGTGCGGCGCGCACCCATTTCGGTTCGAGATCAAGACGGTGCGGATCGCCATTGATCTCGATGGCGCTGCGTGACTCCGCAACGACATCGAGAACCTCTTCCACGCGCAGAGGAATGGGGGGGCGGCTTCGAACGAGCCTGCCCAAAGGATGACCCCAGACCTTGAACACGGGGTGGCGCATCGCACGCACCACGCGCTCCATCATTTTTGATTCATCCTGGCGGAATCGAGCGTGGATGCTCGCGATGACGATATCCATCTTTTCGAGAATCGCGTCCGGCCAGTCGATTCCCCCGTCCGCAAGAATATCTGCCTCCGTACCACGGAGTATCCGGATCTCGACGCGCTCCTGAACCTCCGCGATCTCATCCCACTGTCGCTTCAGCCGATCCACGTCGAGCCCCCGTGCGTAATGGGCGGCCGCGGAATGGTCCGTGATGGTGATGAACGACGCGCCGCGCTTCTGCGCGGCAAGCGCCATCTCCTCGATCGTCTGGCGACCATCCGACCAAGTCGTGTGGCAGTGAACGAGTCCCCGAAGGTCCTCTTTGTCGATTAGCTGAAAGTCGTCGCCACCCGCGGCCAGTTCGATCTCGCCGACATCTTCACGCATCTCCGGAGGGATCCAGCTCAGTCCAAGGCGCGCATAGAGCTCGCGTTCATCCCTGATGGACAAGGACTCGCCGTTCTCGAGCAGGTCGGTCGGAGTGAGGGTGAGGCCTCGCTTTTCAGCGAGCGCCTGAAGCTTTGCAAAGTGGGCATCGGACGCGATCGCGTGGAGAAGCACGTTCGGCAGTGCCTTGCTGCCCGTCGCCGTGATACCTACCCGCGTGCCATCCGCCAAGCGCAGCCGACATGCATCGCCCGCGCGGGTCTCGGTCGAACCGACCCGAGGTAGCTTGACGATCTCCGCGAGCGCGGCAGACGCGTCGCTCGTCTCGACGACCAGGTCGAGGTCGCTCGACAATTCTTGCGATCGCCGCAACGAGCCCGCGAGGTGAACGGAAATCACACCTTCTAGGCCCGCTATCTCCAACTCGAGCTGATCGGCAAGTCGAAGACCGTCGGCGAGCAAGAGGGTCGGACCTTGCGACTCATATCGCACGATGGCTTCGAGGATCTTTTGCTCCTTCTTTGGCCCGAAACCGGTGGCTGCTCGAAGACGGCCCGCCTCGGCCGCTTCGCGCAATTCGGCCACGCTGCTGATCCCAAGCTCATCGTGGAGGATACGCAGCGCGTGTAGCCCGATGCCCGCCACTTGGGACAGCTCGAGGACGCCGCTCGGAAGTCCCTTGCGAAGGGAATCGAGCAACGCAGACCTTCCCGATCGGAACAGTTCTTCGATTTCGTGCGCGAGCGCGACACCAATACCAGGTAGTTCGGTCAACCGGTCTTGCTCCACCAAGCGCTCCAGCGATTCGCTCGAACTCTCGAGCGCACGCGCACCGCGAACGTAGGCGCGTGCCTTGAACTTGTTGCCGCCGTGGAGCTCGAGCAATGACGCGATATCCCGTAAACGGGCGACAATTTCAGAGCGCTCGGCCACGGGGCTGGGAAAGCACGCGGCGATCCAGCCAATACTTGCGGGCATTCCAAGACGTGCGGCGGTTCATGATCCGCGGTCTGCTAGAATGCCTGACCGCGGGGCTTTCGTGAACGGCGCGCGAGCCGGCCGAAGTTAATCTCGCTCGAGCGTCGCGTATCAGCTCCGAGAGCGGTCTCCAGATGGTTCAGCGCGCCACGCGTGAGCGAAAGTGTGTTGGCCGCCACGCAGTCGCGCGGGACGCTCAAATGAAACCCGTGCATGTGAGCGTCATTTGCGGTGAATAAGACGCACAAATTCGTCGCGAACCCCGCGAGGATGAGTGTGTGCGCCCCGAGGTTGTCGAGGAGCAGGTGGAGGGGGGTCGAATAGAAGCCGGAGTGCTGCGGTTTCAATACGAAGAAATCGCTCTGGTGCGGACGGAGCTGGGTAGAGACAGCGCTACCAGCGTAATCGGGCTTGGTGCATTCGCGGACCAGATCCCTAAAGTTCGACCGCCATCTGCCGAAGTTGTCGTTCACATAAATGACGGGAATGTCGGACTCGCGGGCGCGCCACGCGAGCCGCTCGATGCAAGGAGCCGCGCGTTTCGCGGCGCGCGAGATTCCACCCGAGTTCGCAAAGTCGAACGCGTTGATGACGTCGATCAGGACGACACACACTCCGTTTGGGCGCCTTCGAGCCGAAGGTTTACTGGACATGAGCCCTCATTCGGATGGTAGCGCTTCCACTCGGCGGCTTTAGCTCGCCGCTTCGATCGCCCCTCTGCGACGTGCCGTTCATCCGGCCGGGGGAACGGCATGATTGGCACACGCGCACGCAAAAATGCCTCGGGTTCGTACGAATCACCTGGCAAGCTGCTCCGCACGGCTCGAACTTGCCGAGCCGGACTGAGACGCCGGAACCCGGTGCGCTACCGCGTACTTTGCGGTTCGCCGTTGACGCTCAGCGGACCCGTTCCCCGAATCGCTCCGGATTCACCGGGCCGATGCAGTGTGCCCTCGGGATTTCGTGGCGGCTCGGCGTATTGCTGGCGATCGACTTGTTTGGCCGACATCGCATCGCCCAGACACGGAGCGATCTTGGCCATCATGGTGTTGACCGTGGCCAATGCGCCCACCTTGATGTCGCGCTTGTGGGTCGTCGCCGCGAGAAGGATGGCGTCCGCCACTTCTTGAGGGTCGATGAGCGGATCCGGCAGCTTAGGCTCTTGATTCATGTAGTTTTTCGCATGCTGCGGGTAGGGGGTGTCGACTGCCGTAGGCTGAATCAGGGTGATCGCCACGCCGGCCTTATCGACCGCTTCGGTTTCGACACGAAGCGCGTCTGTGAATCCCTTCACCGCGTGTTTCGACGCCGAATACATTCCCTGCAGTGGAACGACGGCCTCCGAGACTTCGCTGCCCACGTTGATGAGTGCCCCGTTGCTCTCGCGCAGGAACGGTAATGCGACGAGGGAGCCATGGACGACGCCCCAGAAATTGATGTCGAACAGCCGGCGGCTATCTTCTTCGCTCACTTCGTCGAGCCGACCGTAGATCGACACGCCCGCATCATTGACCCACGTATCGATCCGACCGAACTGCGCGATTGCCTCGTGCGCTATCCTCTCGACGTCTTCGCGCCGCGCGACGTCCGCTACGACGGCGATGGCCTGACCGCCGATGGACTCTATCTGCGCAGCGATGTCGGCGAGCGTCTCCCCGCTTCGTGCTGCGAGCACGACTTTGGCGCCTCGCTTGGCGGCGGTCAGCGCCGTTGCCAGGCCAATCCCGCTCGATGCGCCCGTGACGACCATGATTTGGTCAGAGATTGGTTTCAGATTCGGGGACATGGCAAATGCTCCTCTCGTGTGGGTGTCACGCGACAGTTCGCTTGGGCGCGCGCTCGATTCGAACTCGCGCGCTTCTAACGCGCCGCGAGGAGCAATGCGCGTGCCGTGCTCGAAGTGGCGAGATCAGGGCGTTCGGCCACGCGGACGCGATAGGGTCTGCCGCGACTGCCAGTATCCCTCCCAGGGATCGGCGGTCCTCCCAGCCAGGCGCTGCGCGACCTCCAGCATTCCCAACGCAGTGAGCTTCGGGTCCTCGATCTCCCCCCATGATATCGGGACGGAGGCGGGCGCCCCTTGGCGCGCTCGAATCGAGTACGCCGCCACCGACGTGCTCGCGCGAGTGTTCCGGAGGTAGTCGATAAACAACAGGCCCTTTCGAGCCTTCTTCGACATCGTTGCGATGTAACGTCGCGGCGAGTCGGCCGCCATGGCAAGCGCGAGACGGCGCGTGAAGTCGAAGCAGGTTTCCCACCCGTCGCGTGGACGGAGCGGCACCACTACATGCAGACCCTTCCCACCCGTCGTCTTGACCCAGCTGTCCAAACCCTTGTGCGCTAGCCGTTCGCGCACCTCCAATGCGGTTCGCACCACATCGTTGTAAGGGACGTCCGGCGCCGGGTCGATGTCGAAGACGACCCGATTCGGCCGCTCCAGGTCCTCCGCCACGGAGTTCCATGTGTGGATCTCGAGAATGTCCATCTGGGCAAGAGCGACGAGTGCCCGGGCGTCGTCAATCACGAGATATTCCCCGGTCTTGGTCTTCTCCTGAATGGCGATCCGGCGAAGTGCCGATGGTCCCCAAGCCTTGGCGTGGCGAAGGTAGATCCCGCCCTTCTCCGTCCGCTTCCCCTCCGCCCAACGCAACAGTGTCAGTGGGCGGCCCTTCACATGAGGCAACATCCACTCGCCGACCGACTCGTAGTACCGGGCCAACTCCGCCTTGGTCACGCCCGCCGGATCCAGAATCCGATCGGGGTGCGACACTGAGATTCCCGCGATTTCGACACGGCGGCGATCCCCCGCGGATACGGCGCGGAGCGCAGGCCTCGGCAGTGGCGCACTGACGGCCGCGCGAAGCGGCTGCTCTCGGACGCACTCTGCCGGCGACTTGTCCGAACGGAGCCCGGCGAAGCTCGGATGACGTACATGCCCTGCGGCGGTCCACTCGGTGAACGCGACCTCGGCGACATGCCGCGGTCGCACGAATTGAACGAGGCCACCGAACCGCGGCACGCCCAGCGCGACCGGCGAGCTCACGCGGTCCTCATTGAGCAACGAGAACAGCGAGCGCCGATCCTTCTCGCTCAAGCCGGTACCCACTTTGCCCGCGAAATGGAACGCGCCATCCGGCTGCATCAGTGCGAGCACCAGCGACCCGACCGCCGGACGCGACTTGAGCAGCGGAAGCCAGCCCACGACGGCGAACTCCTGACGCTTCGTGCACTTGATCTTCAGCCACGTTTTCGTCCGCCCCGCGACGTATGGAGCATGGATCGCCTTTGCGACGATCCCCTCGAGGCCCGCGCTGCAGGCGAGCTTGAGGACGGCGTTTGGGTCAGCCGCCGCCGCCGTCGATAAGATGACACCGCGTTTTCGGTCTGCGCCGCGAAGTAAAGCGGTCAAGCGTGCGCGCCGGAGATCCCATCGCTCCCTGCGAAAATCGGCCCCGTTCAGCGAGAGGACATCGAAGACGAAGTAAACCAGGCGGGTGCCGGCCGCTGCGCGGTTCTGGAGGAGCTGAAAGGACGGCCTTCCTTGGGCGTCGAGAGCGCATATTTCTCCGTCGAGCGCACAGTCTTTCGCGCCCAGCCGCGACACCGCCGCTGCGACGGACGTGAATTCGTCGGTCCAGTCCTGATGGTTTCTGCTCACGAGGCGCACCTCAGCGTCGGCCTTGAGCGCGAGAATTCGGTAACCGTCGAACTTCAACTCGTAGCTCCAGCCGGGGCCGGCGGGCGGCTCGGCTGCCAACGTCGCGAGCTGTACGTCTTGATAGCCGAGGGCAAGTTTTTCGATCGATCGTTGCACGGCGTTCACTGCGAGTCGCTCGTCCAGCCGCGGCGCGCCCGCGGCGAATAGCCTGACAACCCGTCGCAAAGAAGCTTCTCGATGAGCTCCATCACACCGTCACCCCGAGCGCCCCGCGTTACACCATCAGCGACGACTTTAAGGGCGGGGACGGCATCCGACACGGCAAACCCGAGCCCGCATGCGTGGAGAAGCGACTCGTCGTTCTCGCCGTCGCCCATGCCGACGATACGTGACGGTTCGATCGCGATGTCGGCGGCGGCGATGACGAGGCCGCTGCCTTTGTCTATCCCCGCGGGCAGAATCATCACCGACCCCTTATTCAGGATGACGGACAAGTCTCGTCCACCGCATACCGAAATCGCTTCCCGGACGGCAGGCAGATCGCTTTCGCGCGTCGCAACGACGACGGAGCCTGCCGAGAACTCGACGCCCCTATCGCGTAAGGCCTGGACGAAAGTCTCTGCCGGGCGCGGCCCCAAAATTCTGGTTGCTCGGGTAGCCCGCGAGTGTAGGACGCCACCGTTTTCCGCGACCACCTCATCGAAGAGGTCCACCTCAGCGAACGCTCGACGTAGATCCGGGAGCTCGCGGCCCGTCACCATGATGAGACGAAGGCCGGACATTCGCGCGCGCCGGAGCGCATCGATGACGCGCGAGGGCACTACCCCATCCGTTGCGAGAGTCCCATCGTAATCGAGGGCCAGGGCAGCATACTGCACCAGCGCGGCAGGTGCAGCACACGTGCCAGGCCTACGTGCGCGCGCTCTTGCACCGAAATTGCAAGATCGGCGCCCATGCTGAAGCGCTCGCTTCCTCGTGGAGACCCCTCGCCTCGTCCCCGCCGTCCCCGCCGTTCGACAGCAGGAGATGCGGCAATGGGTGGTGTTGGGCTCTCTCGGATCCTGTCCGTCGACATCGGCGGAACGAAGGTGAAGATTCTTTGCACCGGGGAGACTGAGCCGCGAAAGGGGCCTTCCGGCAAGGGGTTCACCGCCAAGGCGATGGTGGAAACCGTCAAGCGGCTGGCAGGAGGGTGGGAATT
>JALYHX010000497.1 GCA_030776305.1 Myxococcota bacterium | reverse complement strand
TCCCCAACCAGATCAACTCGATCAACATCCAGGGCGGCTTCGGCTACGTGACCTCGGTGTGCGCCTCCCCCAAGTCTCCCATCGGAATCTACAACGGCCCCGCCGCCGCTGCTTGCAAGCTCGATACGACTTGCCCAGGTGGAGCCGCCGGCTCCTGCGCGGGCTACGTCGCGGGCCACTGCTCGGTGACGATGGCGACGAGCTGCTCGGCAAGCACCGACTGTCTGCCGGCCGAAACCTGCATTGGCGTCGTCAGTGGAACCTGCAAGACCAACTGCGCGGCTCACGCCGACTGCGGCGTGAACGGCGGCCAGTGCGTGACCGCCACCGGAACTGACCCGAGCGTCGGCGGCAACTGCGCGCCGAATCTGTCCTCGACGAGGACCTGGACGGCGCCGGTCGTCTCGATCATCGACCTCGGCGGAAACAAGACGATTGCCACGGTCAACCTGAACAAGGCGTTCAAAGACTACTTCGACGGCCTCCCGACCCCGCTGCCCGACGACGGGACCCGGCGGATGCCCCTCTTGCCAGCCGACGTCGCGTTCGTGCCCGGAACGGTGACCGCGTACTTCGCGGCCTACGGCGCCGACGCCGTATTCCGCGTGAACTTCGACGCCACCTACGCCGCGAGCACGATCGACAGCGTCGGGGACACCAAGGCCCCGTTCATCAGCACGTTTTCGGCGGCCATCGACCCGTCGCTCAACGGCCAACTGCCCTCGGGCATCGTCGTGGCTCACGTGACGCACACCGCCGGTTCGGCGACCCGCTTCGCGTTCACGATCAACGACCACTCGCGCAACGTGACGGTCATCGACCTCGCCAACGCGGAGATCGCCGGCCTCTCGGCGGGCTTTCCGAAGGCCGCGTCGGCTTCGCCGCGCCCGACCGCCCAGCACGACATCGACGTCGTGGAGGGCAAGCGACTCTTCATCACCGGTCTCGGTCGCTGGTCATGGAAAGGCCAGGCCTGGGGCGGATGCTCCAACTGCCACGGCGTGGGCGACTCGCTGAGCGACAACGTAACCTGGTTCCTCGGACGCGGACCGCGCCAGTCGCCGAACCTCGACGCCTCGTTCATCAAGGGCGCGATGGCCAAAAATGATGCCACCGACTACCGGATCAATAGCTGGGAGGGGACCCAAGACGAGATGACCGACCACGAAGGCGGCACCCGCGCGTTCTGCGGCGGAGTCGGAGCCGTGGTCAAAGACCCCGCGCTGGTGTTCTCGAGCGCTCTCACCGTGCAGGGCCAGACCGGCCTGAACGGCTCGTCGATGGCCGTCGCCGATCCCTCGAACCCCGAAGGCCTGGCGACCCCCGCCGTGCTCAGCGAGTGGCCGCAAATCATCGCCTGGGCGAGGACCATCCGGACCCCGCGCAAGCCGAGCAATCTCGACGCCGCCAAGGTCGCGATGGGCCAGCAGCTCTTCATGACCGCCAACTGCCAAGGCTGCCACGGCGGCGCGAGCTGGACGACCTCGACCGTCTTCTACGCGCCTGACTGGAAGGGCGTCACCAACAACAAGCTGAAGACCCTCTCGTGGAGCGCCGCGGTTCAGCAAGCAGGCTTCCCCGCCGCTCTCCTTCCGGTCTCCAACACGCTGCCGACGCCGCCGACCGGCATCGTCTACAGCGGTCAGACGATGCGATACAGCGGCAACAAGGCTGCACTCTACGATCAGCTCACCTGCGCGATCCGCAACGTCGGCACTTACAACGTCGCCCAGGCCGAAGCCGGCATCGCCGAGCTCCGCGGCGACCTAGTCACCCCGGCCCAGGGCGGCGATCCGGACTCCAGCGGATTCAACGTCCCCTCGTTGTTCAGCACGTCCGTCGGTGCCCCCTACTTCCACGCGGGCAACGCTCTCACGCTCGAGGCGATGTTCAACCCCCCCTTCCAAGCCCATTATCAGGCGCTCGCACCGGGCTTCCTCGACGCCAGTGACTCCACGCGCGCCGACAAGGTGGCCGCCCTCATCCAGTTCGTTCTCTCCATCGATGGGGACAGCCCCCCGATAGCGATTCCAGCGCTCGGTCCGACCGGTGGAAGCTTCTGCGGGGTGCAGTGAAAGAGAGCGACATGGTCCGCGATGACGCGCCGGTCGTCGAGGTGGTGTCCTCGATCGAAGGGGACGACCGTGACCGATTTGGCAAGTACCGAAGCCTGGGCCGCATCGGGCGGGGGGGAATGGCAGATGTCTTCCTCGCCGTCGCCCGCGGTCCGGCAGGCTTCAACAAGCTCGTAGTCATCAAGCGCCTTCGCGACACGGTGGCGTCCGATGACGCGTTCCGTCAGATGTTCCTCGACGAGGCGCGCCTCGCAGCGCGCCTGAATCATCCGAACGTCGTGCAGACTTACGACGTATTCGAGCACGAGGGCTCGTTCTTCATCACGATGGAGTATTTGGAAGGGCAACCGCTCAGCCGGCTCGAGCGCGAATGTCGCAAGCGAGAAAAGAAAATAGAACATCGTATTCACGCCCGCATCGTCTCGGATGCCCTATGCGGCCTTCACTACGCGCACGAGGCCCGCGACTACGACGGGGTGCCGCTGCAGATAGTCCATCGGGACGTCAGCCCTCAGAATATCTTCGTCACTTATGACGGCCAGATCAAAGTGGTCGACTTTGGAATCGCGAAGGCCGAACGGAGCAACACCAAGACGCAAGTCGGCTTCTTCAAGGGGAAGACCGCGTACATGGCGCCAGAGCAACTGGAGGGCGGCGCCATCGATCGCCGCGTCGACGTCTTCACCTCGGGTATCGTTCTGTGGGAGCTCCTCGCCGGAAGGAAGCTGATGGCGGCCGAGACCCAGGCCAAGACGCTCATGCGTCTGCTGCGAGAGCCGATCCCGCACGTCGCCGACATTGTGCCGGACACGGACGCGAACCTCGATCGAATCGTCGCCCGCGCGCTGGAGCGTGACCCGGCCGCGCGCTTCCAGACGGCGGGCGAAATGCGCAATGCGCTCGAGCAGTACCTCGCCGAACGCGATCACCTCGTCCGGCACGATGAGATTGGTCGAATCGTCGGGGAGATCTTCGGTGACGTGCGCGCCGACATGCAGCGCGCGATCAGCGTGCAGATGGCGCGTCCTCAGTCGGTCTTTCCGCAAAGCGGGCCATTCCCCGTCGAAGGCGTTGCGTCGATGCCGGGCATGCCGGTTGGCCTCGATCCGCGTCAACCGACGAGCGTGACCGGGATGGCCAGCGTAAGCGGGATCGCCAGCATGAGCGGGATCAGCATCAGCCAAAACAGCAGCGCGTTACACGTTGCCCCCACGGCGACCCTCGTCGTGGCGCAGGAGCCCGCCAGAAGTTTTCGGATGCCGTCGATCGTGGTCGCCGCGATTGCCGCGGTCGCGGTTGCGGTCGTGTTCACGCTCCTGGAGCGCGCGCACATCGGGCCGGCCACGGCGCAATCCCCTCCCCCAGTGCCGATGGCGCTCCCTCCCGCGGCGCGTGCCGGTCCGCCGCCCATCTTGGCCGGGACGGAAACGTCCGTCCCGGAACCCCCCCGCGTGGAACCGTCATCGCCGCCGTCTGCCCTCGTCCCCTCCTGGATGGCGGTCCGGCCGCCGCAGGCGACGCCCGCGTGGCATCCCGGGCACGCGCAAGTCGCCGAGCCCAGGCAAGCAAGTCCCGCCGGTCCCCGCTCCGCGGCATCCGCTTCTGCCAACACGATCGCGACGCCGACCAATCCTGCTCCCCCCGCCGGCCCTACAGAGCCCGCGCGCGCACAGCCGACTGCGCCGCCAACCCCTTCGACCCCTGCGCCGGCGCCGCCGCAAGAGGGGCGGAAATTCCAAGTAACGCTTTGATGAGAGCGGCCTGACTCTTCGGCAGCCACCCGTCCAAAAGAGAACATCTTGGGAATAACACGACGCTCTTCACGCGCACCGCGTGTACCCGTGACTCGCTGGGCGCTCGCGGGCTCGGCAATCCTCCTATGCATCGACCTCGGCGCATGTACCGTGAAAAGCGAGCCGCCGGCACCCGTTGTCACGCGGCCAAGCGCCCTACAAATCCCATGCGACACGAAGCGTGTTCTGAAAAGCGTATGTCAGCAATGCCACACCGCTCCTCCGCGGAACAGCGCCCCATTTCCACTCGTGACCTATGACGACACTCAGGCCGTGACCAGTGGGAAGCCCATCTGGCGCTACATGCTTACCGCAATGCAAAATGGCATCATGCCGCTTCCCCCGGTGCAGATCGCTTCGGCCGATCGCGATACTCTCATTCGCTGGTTGAATGCCGGTGCGCCGCCGCGTGCGACGACCGGCGACTGCGCGGAGCAGGACGCTGGAACCGACGCCGCGGGCGACGATCCGGACTCGCCGGCTGCCGATGCGGACGACGAGGACGCAAGCGGCGATGCGGGCATTCTCGATGCGCTCGGCGGCGAGGCTCCACTCCGCTCGTCAGACAACGAAACGGAGAGTGACGCAGGAAACGCCAGCCTCGACGCCTGCACTCCCTACGACGGCACCACGCCGTGTGAATAGCTCGAGAAGACGAGAGAGCGCGAGGTACACCGCCTGCCGGGGCTCTCGACTTGGTCCCCGGATCGAGCCCCCGGTACGCGCTCTATCGCTCGCCCGATGAGGGCCGATCGATCTCGACCACAGTTTCTTGCTCGACAGGTCGAACGAGGACCAGCCCCACAATGCCGGCAACGAGGAGCACCGCACCCGCCACCGTCAGCCCCACGGAATCTCGCCCGACGCGATCGTGATCCGACGGGGTTGGCTGACTACCGGCAGCCGCCCAGTCGACGGCTGCCGCGGTGAGCAGCACAGCGCCCGGGGTGATGAAAAGAAGACCGCGCAGAAGCTGCGTCACTACGTCGTTGCCACTCAGCGAATGGCCGAGACCGACCCGATAGATGGCCGGCACGGACGTCGCCTCGACCCGAAGGTTCGCCCAGCGACCGTCATCCAGCGACTGAAGATGCAGATCATGCGGCCCCAGCGAAAGGTCCAACGAACAAGGCGCCTCGCACACGGGTATGAGCCGGCGGTCGGTGACTTTCTGCCATCCGTATTCGACAAACAGCGTTCGATTCTCGCTCCCGTCTGCGGACCTCCATACCTCGGTCCGAGTGCCCTTGATGACCCAGACATTTCGCGGGTTCACGTTCACAACTTCGTCCACCCGCACGCGCCCCGGAGCGACGCGCAGGACGACACGCCCAGCGGGCTCCTGCGCCGGTAGGGAAAGACCGAAGTCGCTTGGCGCCTGAGGCTGAGGCTGAGCCGACGGTAACGAGCGTACGCAGCCGATCTCGATAACCGCCAGGGCGAGTATCCACACCGACCTCATGGCGTCCCCACGGCCGGCCATTGTCGTATGGGCCCGGAGCGATCCAATTCCCCGCCGGTACTCACGCAGGCGATGGCGGCGATCAGCGCCGCGACTCCGATGGTCGCACTGGCGATGCCGGTCGTGCGTCGGTCGTTGGGGTTCTGATGCACTTCCGGCGGTGGATCGGTCACGGCGAGCCCGATGCCAAGTGGAAGCGCGATCAAGGCGGTCGCGGCGAGCACGCCCCCGACGAGAGCCCATGGAGGACTGTCCGGTCTGCGACTGCCGACCGCGTGTACCGCGTACGTTGGAACTGGCCCGAAAGTAACGAACGCGGTGTCCACGCGATCGAGTTGAGTGAAACGAAACTCGTAGTTGCCGAATGGCATGTCGAGCACGCAGGGGGTGCGCTCGCAGGCGGGCCGCACCCGCTCACCGCGCGTTGTCTCGAGCCCACCTGAAGACTCCGCGGCAAGGCTGGCTGAAGTTCCCCAGGGGTAGTCGCGAAGCTCGACCAGCTCGAGCCGAGCCGGTGGGCCCACGACATCCAATCGAACGCGACCGTGACCTGGGAGATCGCTCGGAGGCAATCGCACATCGGCGAGAGGCCGCTCAGGGAGTGCAGGGGGCTGCGGCAAGGGACGGCAACCGAGCGACAACGCAAGAGCGGCGCTCCGCAGCGCCACCAAGACAAGCCGCCATGCGCGTTGCGCGAGGCGTCGCCTCTCAATGCGAAGAAGCGTCGTGGCCGTCGTTCGCAGGGCCGGCTGATGCGGGTCTTGCATGCGGTCCACTCGCTTCGCTGAGCTAGGAGCGTGTAGGGCAGCATTGACC
>JALYHX010000496.1 GCA_030776305.1 Myxococcota bacterium | reverse complement strand
GGTTGCGATCGGTCGCGCTTCCCCGCTTCGCGAGCGCAAACTGCCCGCGAAGGTCGACGATGCCGAACTCCCCTGAACGCAGCGCGCTGAGCACGAAGGGCGCCTCGTCACTACGAGGGGGGACCGTAAACAGCATGTATTCCGCGTCGTAGACGCCTGTGCGGAGCGTGTAAGAATCGGGGCGATTCGAAACGTGCGCGACGATCATCTCGCCGGAAACGACTTTGGCGCGCGGAGGAATCTGCGCAATCAACCCGTACAGATCCGCATGGTTCTTGCGATCGTCGTCGGTGATGCCGAACCGGAACGGCCCGAAGCCCCCTCGAATCGTATGGGTCTGGAGCACTGCGCCGTACTGGTGCGACGTCACGAGCACGGCGACGGCGAGCGTTGCGATCCACGCCTTTCGAACGGCGGCCGGTGCCGACGCCGTGTTGAGGATGATGGCCGGGAACAGGAACGAGATCCAATACGCCGTGTACTGAAACGACGTCTGTATGAGAGGCGGGTAGCCGGTGGCGAGGAGGGTGAAGAAGAAACCCGGCAAGCTGCAGAGAAAACCGATCGGTGCTCGCCAAGGGATGAATGCGAGTGGCGCCGCGATCTGAAGGACGTAGACCAACTTGTCTTCCTGGAGCAGGCCGCCCAGAGTAAACGCCGGATTGCCAATTACCGTCTTGATGACACCGCCGTAGCCCGAGTCTCCTTCTGGCAAGAGTCCTGCGTATTGGTGGATGAACGACGGATGACCATTGAGCAGGCGAGGCATGATGATCATCTTCACGACGACAAAATAAAGCGCACCGACGGCAGCGACGACGAGGCCGGCTTTGGGTCGTTCGTCGACGACGATCAGGTACAAACCCATCACGACCAGCAGCGCCGACAGGTCTTCGCGCGTCGAAAGCGTCAGGACGACGAGCACTGCCGCCCAGACGTAACGGCGTCCCTCGACGAGAAGAAGCGTCGTCCAGAGAAGTAGCGGCGCGAAGGGCAAGTAGTGAAAGTCGTACAAGTTCGCCCCGTGTAGCGGGGGGTACAACGTGAACAGAACGGCTATCAGGCATGCTGACCAAGCCGTCAGCCGCCGCCGCGCCAGCAAATAGAGCGGCACGGCCGCGCCGCCCATGACGACGGCCTGAATCACGAGCAACGTCTCGGGTCGCGGGATGAGGAGGTACGGAAGGCCCAGCAGATACGCAATATACGTTTGGTGATACCCGCCATGTCGTGCCATGGGGCCACCAAGCGGCGATGACTTGAACAAAGGCCCGCCGTGAACGGCATTCCAGAGCAGATTGCTCTCGAGGCCGAGGTCGAACGCCGCCGTCCCCAACCGGTAATGGTTCTGTATGGTGATTGCGGAAAAATAGATGGCATAGCCCAGCGCGGCGGCACAGGCGATAGCAAGCGGCGCGCGCCGCGACTCGCGCACATTGCGCGTCACTCGCGCGATCCACCCCGACCGCACCATCCGCAGCACCCCTGCCATCCACGCTGGCGCACGCGGCAATCGTTCGGCGAAAAGGGGGCCGGCGGTCAGCGAAATTTTCAAGAGGGGCGGTAGCGTGAGCGCAAAGAGCGAAACGAGGACAAGGAAGACAAGGTCACGTCCAACCCACAATTGCCAACGCAGAAGCAATGGCAGAAGCCCAGCCAGCAAGAACGGCGCTGCCTTTCGGCCGAGGGATTCGAGTGTCGCAATCGTGCGCCGCCACGCAAAAAGTACAAGTGCAGACGCGAGCGCGATGAGTGCGCCGCACGCCATGTTGATGAAGACGTATCTTCGCAATGATGGCGCGAGAGCGTTGCTCGCCACGTAGGGATCCAGAGGCGGCCCGATGGCAAACTCCCATGTTGCGAGACCCATGGATGCCCCCTCGCAGAAAATGAGACTCAACGCGGCTCCGACCCGAGCCAGCGCCGAAGCGGGGGCGCGGATTGTCACCGCATGCGAGGAACTGACCGGCGCGCGCTCGTACGAAGGGTTCGTCACCGTTACCGCGCGCATCGTACTACGGTTGCGGGGGCGGCAGTCGGTAGCAACGAGCCTCGAACTCGTGCGAGCGCGGTTTATCTGCTTTCGCTATCTTGTCTCGACATGAAGCAGCCCTCGCGCGCTCCCGTCGACGGCGCCAAGTTCGACGCCTACGCCGAGGACTACGTCGCGATACATCAGCGCAATATTGCCATGAGCGGTGAGTCGCCGGCGTACTTCGCGGCGTACAAACGAGGTTGCCTCGAGCGACTGGTCGAGCCGACCTTCGATCAGCCAGTGCTCGACTACGGCTGCGGCGTCGGAATGGTCACCGAGCAGCTATGTGCGCGTTTCTCTGAAGTGCATGGCTTCGATCCGTCCGAACAAAGCGTCTCCGCTGCGCGCGTTCGCGCGCCCCGGGCCAGCTTCCACACCAACCTCGCCGATGTGCCGGAGGGGCGTTTTGGTCTGGTGGTCATTTCAGGCGTCTTGCACCACGTAGCCCCGTCCGAGCGCGAGGCCGTGCTTCGGCGCGCCATCCGGAAGCTGCGGCCCGGCGACGGCCGGGTGGTCGTGTTCGAGCACAACCCACTGAACCCTTTGACTCGCCGCGCGGTCGCGTCGTGTCCCTTCGACGACGACGCCATCATGCTCGGGCCATGGGAAGGCCGCCGTCTGCTCCGCCGCGCCGGCTTACGCGACGTGACGTTGCGATTCATCGTCTTTCTGCCCCGCGCCCTTGCCGCCTTCCGCTGGCTCGAGCCGCGACTCGGAAGGGTACCGCTGGGGGCGCAAGTCATGCTCGTCGGACGGTCATCTGCCTGAGTCGTCCCGCTACCGAACCGACCCGCACGAAATGGGTAGGCCGGTCCCGGATGGCGGGCCGTCTCAGGGACCGAGCGCGAGTGAGCCATCGCGCCGAGGTTCAGCGGCGCCCATCCAGAGATCGAGGGTCCGCCCGATCGCCGGCGCGTCGGCGATATGCTCTGCGTCTTTGGTCGTGTGCCCCATCTGGTCGAGCGCGCGACGCACGTCGTCTGGAAGCGCATGCGGCTCGAGCAGGAGGACATCGGGCGAGTCCTGTTGATGAAAACGAGGCGCACGCACCGAGTCGCTGGCATTCATTGCGAAATCGAGGACGTTCGACAACTCCTCGAACACGGTCGTGATGATCCTCGACCCGCCGGCGGCTCCGAGGACGAGATCGACTCTTCCGTCTGCGCCAAGGACGATCGTCGGTGACATCGACGAGAGCATCCGTTTTCCGGGCGCGATCGCGTTGGGCTCACCCTGCACGAGACCGAACGCGTTCGCCGCCCCGGGCACCGACGCGAAGTCGTCCATCTCGTCATTGAGCACAAAACCGGCGCCTGGCACCGTCACGCCGCTTCCGAACCAGGCATTGAGCGTGGTCGTCAGGGCGACCGCGTTGCCCGCCGAGTCGACGACGGCCATATGCGTCGTGTGGGTCCCCTCTCGCGTGGGAGCACCCCCGCCCGGCTTGTGGTCGGTGCCCTCGCCCGCCAGACTGGGAAAGAGATCGGCCGTCGGGGTCGCGCGATCGGTCTTCACCGTGGCGCGTTGCCCTCTTGCCCACGCATCGGACATCAACTCGTCGACCGGATTCCTCACGAAATCGGGGTCGCCGAGCTTGGCGTTGCGCGCGGCGAATGCGCGACGCATGGCTTCCGCAACGATGTGCACCTCCTCGGCGGAATGCCAGCCCGTCGCGCGAAGGTCCCACCCTTCGAGGATGTGCGCGATCATGGCCATCGTGAGACCGCCCGACGAGGGTGGCGGCATGCCGAGGATGTGTCTTCCGCGGTAGTCGTACTCCGTCGGCGCGCGCCATTTGGCGCGGTACGCCTTCAGATCCTCAGCGGTGACGAGGCCGCCGCTTTCTTTCATCGCGCTCGCAATCGTCTTCGCCACGGGCCCTTCGTAAAACCCGGCCGGGCCATTGTCAGCGATACGCTGCAGGACGCTTGCAAGCTCCGGATCGCGCCATGTCGTGCCGACCGGCGGCGGCGCGCCGTTCGGAAGAAAGAGAGCGGCCGACACCGGGTACTTCGCGAGGCGGGACTGCAGGAGCGCGATCGGCTTGTCGAATGCAGCGTCGACGACAAAACCCTTGTCGGCGAGTTTGATCGCGGGTGCGACGAGCTCCGCCCACGTCTTTGTCTTCGAACCGAGGACACGCCACGCCTCCCACAGTCCCGCGACGCTACCCGGCACGCCGACCGAACGCGGACCGTCGCGCGAGTCACGCGTCGGTTTTCCGTCCGGTCCGAGGTACATGTCGTGCGTCGCCGACGCGGGCGCCGTCTCCCGAAAGTCGAGGGCGTACCCTTTGCCGTCGACGCGCGCGACGACAAAGCCGCCACCGCCGACATTTCCTGCCGAGGGAAAGACCACGGCCAGGGCGAACGCCGTCGCCACGGCAGCATCCGCCGCATTTCCGCCGCCCGCCAGTACGTCGGCACCGACGCGGGTCGCCAGCGCGGCATCGGTCGTTACCATCCCGCGGGTTGACGTGACCGCAAGCGCTCCTGGCGGATACACCCAGTCGACGGGAAAGTCCCGCGCACCCGGACGCTGCGGCACGCTCGAGCCGGACGGGGCGGCGGAAAGCGGTGGAGCAGACGCCGCGGCGGCCGCCGGAGCCGGAAGGGGCCGGGCGCCGTGACTCGTGCAGGCAGCGAACGCGAAGGCGAGCGCGCCGCGGAGCTTCATGAGTTGACCGCTTGTGTGTACACGATTGAGCTCCAATGAACGGGTGTAAGCGACGGATTGCCTTGTTCGCGCGGGCGCGAACCCGCTGCCGGCGCGTGTTATATTGCAATCATGGCTCCTTTGTCGCCCACGAGGGCAATCCCACTCGAACTCGTCGAGAAGCTCCCCAAGACGGACCTTCACGTCCATCTGGACGGCTCGCTCCGCCTATCGACCATCCTCGAGCTTGCAGAGCGTCACAGAATCGAACTGCCGGCGCGCGACCCAGAAGGACTGCGTGCGGCGATGCACCTTGGCCAAAACTGCGGGACACTGGTCGAGTACCTGAGGGCGTTCGACGTGACTCTGCGCGTGATGCAGACAGAGGAGTCTCTGCGCCGCATCGCATACGAGCTCGCCGAGGACGCCGCGCGCGAGAACGTCCGGTACATGGAGGTGCGTTACGCGCCGATACTCCACACGCGCCGCAGTCTCAACCTGACGACGGTGGTCGAGTCGGTGCTCGCGGGGCTACGCGAGGCCCAGGAGAAACACGGCATCGAGTCGAACGTCATCATTTGCGGCATCCGGAACGTGTCGCCCGAGCATTCGCTCGAGATGGCCGAGCTCGCCGTCGCGTACAAGGGGCGCGGGGTGGTTGGTTTCGATCTGGCAGGCGCCGAATACGACTACCCCGCAAAGCATCACAAGGCGGCTTTTCAGCTCGTGCGCGACAACAACATCAACGTCACGATCCATGCGGGCGAGGCATACGGGCCGGAGTCGATCGCCCAAGCGATCCATGTTTGCGGCGCGCACCGCGTCGGTCACGGCTGCCGCCTCCGCGAGAATGGCGACCTGCTCCACTACGTGAACGATCATCGGATCCCGCTCGAATGCTGCCCGTCCTCGAACGTGCAGACGGGGGCCATCCGCGACCTATCGAGCCATCCGCTCAAGCTCTACAAGAACCTCGGGCTCCGCGTGACGGTGAATACCGACAATCGCCTGGTCACCGACACGACGGTGAGTAAAGAGTTGTGGCTTTGCCACACGCAAATGGGGCTAGGGCTGAAGGACATCAAGCAAATCATTCTGAGCGGCTTCAAGAGCGCCTTCCTCCCCTTTCATGTCAAGCAGCAGTATCTGCGCAAAGTGAGCGAGGAGCTTGCTGCGTTTCCGGACGACGAGCCGATGCCCGCGCACCAAGCGACGACGCAATTGGTGCAGATGACTTCGTAACGCTCGTTGCCGGGCGACATGCGACGGTTGCCGCCAATCGACCCATCGTTACCGCCAACCAAGCGACGGTCGCCGCCAACCAACTCATGGTTACCGCCAACCAAGCCACGGTCGCCGCCAACCAACTCATGGTTGGCGCCAATTCAGCAACGGTTGCCGCCAACCGATGCACGGTCGCCGCCAAATCACCCAAGATCACCGCCAATTGACCCATGGGTCGCCGCCAATTCAGCAACGGTTGCCGCCAATCGACCCCTGGTCGCCGCCAATTCAGCAACGGTCGGCGCGCGATTCGCGATGCTCGCCCTCGACCCCGACTCCGACCCCTAAAACGCCATCCCCGCATCCGGCGGTGGATTGTTGCCGGGAGGGATCGAGAACTCGCCCCACGCGGGAATCAGGTTGTTCACCGAGAAGTCCTGATTCCACAGATAAATGGGCGCATACGACTTGATGCTGCCGTCCGGCGCGACGACGACGCCCGCGACATAGAGCTGCTGCTTTCTCTTGTTGCCGTTCCTCGGATCCGTCGGCGCCGTTGGACTGCGCGTCGACGAGAACGTGATCCAGTAATACGTGTTCCCACCCGCGTCCTTCTGCGGCACCGGCTTGCCCGTCGCGATGTCGAGAGGATTGGGAGCCCACTTGGGCCACGTATTCTGGACGGCGTGAGGCATCGCTCCGGTGCATGCGACCGGATCGTTCGCCACCAGACGGTGCGGCGGCGACGCGCCCATTCCCCCATTGTAGGGGACCACGTACACGTCGGCTTGCTTCTCGTTGTACATGCTCGTGCCCGCGGGCACGCGGTTGAAAGCGACGAGCTGATCGTCGGGCGACCAGGCTGGGTAATATTCGTTGAACGCAGGATCCGACGCGCCGGGCAGCCCTTTGGCCGGACCGCCCTTTCCGCCGAGGCCCGGCCCATTGCTGTTGTAAGCCACCACGAAGACGTCCGACAGACACGAGGCCGAGATCGAACAGTCCATACGACCGTCTTTGACGCCGACGTTCGTCGACGCGTACGCGATGACGTCCGTATTGCCGTCCACGTTGTGGCTCCAGCTCGGTGCGCCCGCACCGTTGTTGTCTCCGGTTCGCGCGATGATCCCCCAGCCGCCGTCCGAGGCCGGCGCAGTCTGACAAGGCTGAGCCGAGCCCATGATCCCCGGATACGTGCTTTGGGTACAAGGTGTCGCCGCGGGGAGGCCCGCAGCGATTAGGCCTCCCGCCATGCTCGTGGCGTTGTCCCACTCGAGGTTGAACCATGCGAGCTGCGAAGTCACCCCGGACGCCACTCCAGGATCGCCGAGCGCGAACGAATTCCACGACGTGCCCAGGGTCGCGATGTACATGCGGTCCCCCGTCGCGTAGTGCGCGGACGAAAACGCCCCGATGCCGAGCATGATCTGATTGACGGCCGGCGGGTTGTACCAAGTGTCGTACGCGTTACCCCGGTAGTCGGGGCTCAGGTTCTGGACGGCGCCCTTCGACATCCACGGCGGTACGGCTCCGGGCGTCGCGGCCTCGATGCTCGCGAGCGTGTTCGGCCAGGGCCACTGTGCCGTGAAGGCGACGTACTTGCCGTCCGGCGTTGCCGTGTGGCATCCGATGCAAAACACCTGGGTGAAATTGCCCGTGAGCGACGGTGGCGGCACCCCACCATCCGGAACGGGAACGGCGCGAACTGGCTGCTGCACCTGGCTGGCCGTGAGGGCGCTCGTCGTCCCCTCGTCGCCCACGTGAAAACCCTGCAGCGTCGTGTTCGTCGCGTTGTTGTCGAAGGATCCGGTCGTCCAGTACACGAGCGCCCCGTCGGCGATCGCGGGAGCGATGGTGAACGACGCCGTGTTGCTGACGGTGGGTGTGCCGCCCGCGGAGCTCATCCCCCTGACGGTCACCGTGAGCGTCCGCCCGACGAGGTTTCCTTCCTTCGCGGACATGCCATTCTGCGGAGGCGTCCACGCGATGGTTTGCCACAGATCCTTGGGCATCGTGGTGTGATGATTGGTCGTGTAAACGACGTAGTCTTTCGCTTCGCCGTCCGAGTGCACCCGCACCTCGAAGAGATCCTGCGACGTCGACGTCCAGAGGATGCGTGGACGAAGCCAGTTCTTCGGAACGAGGGCGCCGTCTGCCGGTTCCGCAAGGCAGGGTCCACCCGTCGTCGAACCGCTCGCCGCGTTACCGAACATGCCGGGCGCGGTCATCGGAGCGTTGCCCTCGAATATCGGGTCGGGGAAGTCGCGGCAAGGAATCGCCGGGTTGCATTTCATGGCGCTGCCGTCGGGAAAGAACATGATTTGGCTCGCGTCCCCACCGGACACCGTCGCATCGCCGGGACCGGGCCCACCGGAGCTGCCGTCGTCGCTCGGTAGCCCACTATCGTCTCCACCGGTGTTGGTAAAACTGCTGATGGGTGGGGCCTTGGCGCAGCTTGCGGCAAGGGCCACGGCAGACGTCAGAACCAGCAGTGGCGCACATCTGATGAACGATCGTGCGGTCGAAGACAGTTGCATGGACTTGTGCCTCGATGGGTTGGGCGCGCGAGACAATCCCCTTTTAGATAGAAGCGTTTCGTCTCGACGGCGGCTCATTAAACGCCACGACTCACGCGCGCAGTCGGGCGCACGGCGCACGGCCACGCGAGCGCGCACGGTCCTGACTTTCGGTGTGCATTCCAGTCGGAGCATACGAACACGACTCCCGGGGTCATCGCCCGCGCTCACCTCGGATGATGCCCGTGATGACGCCGTACTCGTCGTGCTAAAGCCCCCGACCGCATGCTCGAGCCGCCGAAGCCGACCGTCCTTGCGTCCACGACGAAGGGGATGGACAACGTCTTCGACGCATTGGAAGCGGCGGCCCTGGCGGCCGAGGGACAGCCCCTTCAGCGCATGGTCCATCCGGTCACTGCAGAGGACTTCGTGGTCGCCGTGCGCCTCGATGCGAAGCAAGTGCGCGCGCGGCTCGATCGCGTGGTCATGAGCGACGACCCCGAGCGCGGCCTCGACGAGCTCCTCGAGGCGGGAGCCCTCGCTGCGCTGTTTCCCGAAGTGCACGCGATGGTCGGCTTCGGCGACGGGGAGTGGCGGCACAAGGACGTGTGGAAGCACACCAAGCAAGTCGTGCGTCAGTCGGTGCCGCGGCTCGAAGTGCGTTGGGCCGCGCTGTTTCACGACATCGGCAAGATAAAAACGCGATCGATCACGGCCGACGGCAAGGTCCACTTCCTCGGGCATGCCGAGGTCGGCACGCGCATGTTCGACAAACTCGACAGGCGCCTCGGCATGTTTGCCTACGAGCAATCGCTCAAAGACACCGTGCGCTTTCTCATTTTGCATCATCTGCGGGCCAATCAGTATTCACCTGACTGGACCGACAGCGCAGTACGGCGCTTCGCGCGCGAGCTCGGCGAGCACCTCGACGATCTCTTGTGTCTTGCCCGGGCGGACATCACGACCAAGCGCCCGGAAAAGAAGCGCCGCGGCCTTCAGCAGATCGAAGACCTGCAGCACCGCATCGGCCGTCTCGCCGAAGAAGACGCCCGTGTCCCACCTCTGCCGAGCGGCATCGGCGACGCCCTGATGAGCGCGTTCGGACTGCCCCCTTCACGCAAGGTGGGCGACGTGAAGAACGCGCTCGATCGAGCCGTGCAGGCAGGAGAAATCGCTCCTCGGCAGGAAGCGGAAGCTTACGTCGAGTTCGTGCGGGCGAATCGAGAGCGATTCGGTATCTGACCCTCGATGCACGCGCGCACGAGCGGCGGGACGTAAACCCCGCCCATGTCGAATTTCGCAAGCGCTGCGGTCAGCGTCGCAATCCGCTCCGGAACCGACAGCGACGCGTCCATCATCACCGCCGGCTTGCCATGGACCCAGCACAGCCCTCCACGCCCCTCCAAGGCGCCCCCGCCGAAGGATTCGACCCGGACCACGATGCCAAGGCGCGTTGCAAGCGTCTCCAGCTCCGAAAGGAGCCGCTGGCGGGTCACTGCCCGCCACCCCTGGTGGCTCGCTGCTCGATGGCCCCCATGGCCTCGCTGAGGAGCCGGTCTTTGTGCATGCACGGGTGGCAGTCGGAGCGACCCAGGAATCCGCACCCGCGCGTCGATTCGTACGGCTGCAGCAGCGACAAGAAGCGAGCGTCTCCCTGGTCGCGCGCGCGTTCGAGGAGCGCGTGCTTGTCCTCACATGTCTTTGCGTCCCGGAAATCGAGGAGCGCGGCGAGCGCTGGGCTGGCGCGCGCTCGAACGCTCTCGAGGTCGAGCGAGCGCCTGGCGCGCATCGCTGCCTGCGCGTAAAGCCGCCCCGACGTACCGAACGCGATGTCGTAGAGGATGTCGACGCCGCGCGCGCCCATCTTCGATTCGAGCAGTGCAATGGCGTCTTCTTGCGTCTCCTTGAGAAGCGCTGCGTTCCGCACGTCTTCCTGGAGTTTCAGATCGGCCGCTTCCCTGGGATCGGCCGACAGCCCGAGAGCCGCCTCGCGCATCGCATCGCGCGCGTTTCGGACGCCCGTGTATGCGCGCTCGAGGAGCATGTGCACGTCGGCACGAGTGGGATCCTTCTTTTCCACGGCGGCCAATGCGTCGACTGCAGACGCGAAATCGCCGCGATCGATCGTCGCCTGTGCAGCAGTCACGATCGAATCCGTCTTGGTATCCGGCACCCCCGTGACCGCCGCAGGACGCCCATCCTCGGTCGGCGAGCCAACCGCCGCTGACCCACCTCGTCGGGTCACCGCCATGGTGACCATCCACGAGAGCGCGCCGAGGGCGATCGTAACGATGACCGCCACACGGCGGGACTTCGCCCACGGCGGCGCCGACTCGACCGCCCGGCGCAGCGGAGCGACCAGAGACACCAGCCACGGGATCTCCGCGGCGCCCGCCCGTGCGGCGACATGCGTTGGTCCGAGCGCGAGCGGCGAAAAGACCGCTGGATCGGACTGCACGAAACGCGGCGAGCTCAAATGCGGTCCCTGCTTGAGGGACATCGGGGTGGACGAATCTGCGATGCGGCCGCGCGCCGTGAGCTGCGCTGCGGCCATGTCGAGCGCGTCGATGAGCTCCCTCGCGTCGGCGAAACGCGCGGTGGCGTCCTTCGCGAGGAGGCGTGTGACGATGGCATCGACTTCCTCGGGGACGCTCGCGTCCGGGGCGCGCTCCGTCATGTGAGGAATCGGAGCCGCCACGTGCATCCCGAGCAACGTGACTTTGCTCTCGTGGTTGTAGGGGCGCGCCCCGGTGATCATCTCGAACGCCATGACCCCGAGCGCGTAGAGGTCGGCGCGTGCATCGATCGCCTGTCCCAGGGCCTGCTCGGGAGCCATGTACTCCGGCGTGCCGTACACCATCCCGAGTTGGGTCAGTGCTTGCCCTCCCGACGACTGGCGCTCCCCGAAAAGCTCGCCGACGGGAACCTTCGCGATCCCGAAGTCGAGCAC
Organism: Myxococcota bacterium; assembly: GCA_030776305.1. Taxonomy (GTDB): domain Bacteria; phylum Myxococcota_A; class Polyangia; order Polyangiales; family Polyangiaceae; genus Palsa-1150. The sequence goes on along the minus strand of JALYHX010000496.1, from coordinate 932 downwards.
CTTGACGAAGTTCGGGTCGCCTTCGCGGGTGACGAGCATGATGTTCTCGGGCTTGAGATCTCGATGCACGATGCCGAGTGCTTGTGCTCGTGCGAGCGCGCTCGCGATTTGGCGCGTGATGTGGAGGGCTCTCCCGAGCTCGAGCCGTCCCTCGGAGATGGCATCGCGTAAGCTCGTGCCCTCCACGTATTCCAGCACGAGAAAGAAGGAGCCGTCATCGAGCTTGCCGAAGTCGGTCGCTGCGGCGACGTTGGGGTGCTCGATGTGCGCAGCCGCCATCGCCTCGCGTTCGAAGCGCGCCACCACCTCGGGAAGCCGACCCATCTCCGGGTGCAACACCTTCAGCGCAAAGCGTTTGCGCATGAGGGTGTGCTCAGCCAGGTACACTGCGCCCATTCCTCCTTCGCCGATGACCCGCTCGACGCTGTAGCGCCCGCCCAGCACGACGCCGACCAGCGACTCCGGGCCACCGGGCCGGGTGCTGGGTACGTTGCTCGCGGACTGACCACGCCGCGAGGGAGCCGACGACGCGTCGGCAACGCCGCTGACCCCAGCGCGCTGGGCTTCCGCGGTATCGGGGCGGGTGTGGTCGGTGGGGTCGCTCATCGCGAAATGCTCAAACTCGCGTTCCCAGCGAGCAGCCTGGCGCGTTACTGGGCAAAGCTTACCCCTACGCTCAGCGATACGGCGAGCAAGTCATCGCGTACGGGGCCGCTGCCTGGCGTGCCGATCGAGCCGCGGGCGACGACGATGCGGGCCGCCAGCTCGGTGTAAACTTCCCAGGGCCCCCGTAACTTGCGCGCGAGGCCCACGCCGATAGGCAGTTCGAGCATTCCAATCGAATGTTCTCCAATGACGAGGTCGCTCGCCGACCGATGGCTCGGCGTAAACGCATCGGCCAAACCAACCCCCACGAACGCCCAAGCGTGCCA
>JALYHX010000495.1 GCA_030776305.1 Myxococcota bacterium | reverse complement strand
TTCATCAGCGGTGTCACCGCGTTGCGGAGCTTCTTGGGGACGCTCAGAGATCCGTGCTTGTCGATCAACTCCTTGGCGCGGTGCCATGCGACGGTACACGCGTTCGACTTGGGCGCAGTGGCGAGATAGATGCACGCATGCGCCAGAGGGTACATGCCCTCGGGCATCCCGACGCGGCGCAGCGCCGCGTCCGCGGAGCTGGCGACGACCAAGGCGTGCGGATCGGCATTGCCGACGTCCTCGCTCGCGAAGATGAGCATCCGTCGCGAGACGAAGAGTGGGTCATCCCCCGCTTCGAGCATCCGCATCATCCAATACACGGCCGCGTCTGGATCGCTGCCGCGCATGGATTTGATGAACGCGCTGACGACGTTGTAATGCTCCTCGCCCGCCTTGTCGTAGAGGAGCGGGCGGTGACTCTCTGCAGTGGACACGGTCTCGAGGGAGACGTTCGTCCCGCCGATCGTTTCGAGATAGTCCGCGGTGAGCTCGAGGGTCGACAACGCCCGACGCGCGTCGCCTCCAGCCATCTCGGCAATGGCCCGTAGCGCGTCGTCGCTTGCGGTCAGGCCTTTCTGCCCGAGCCCGCGCTCCGCATCGACGAGCGAACGTCGCAGCAGCACGAGCAAGTCTTCCGCAGGGAGGGGTTCCAGATGGTAGACCTTGCACCGAGAGAGCAGCGCGGCAATGACCGCAAAGCTCGGATTCTCGGTCGTCGCGCCGACGAGCACGATGGTTCCATCTTCGACATGCGGCAGAAACGCGTCTTGCTGGGCCTTGTTGAAACGATGAATCTCGTCAACGAAGACGATCGTGCGTTCGCCGTCGAACGCCAACCGATCGCGCGCGACCGTAACGACCTCGCGCAACTCACCGACACTGCCGAGTACGGCGCTGAACGGAACGAAATGAGAGCGAGTCGCGGCGGCCATGACGCGCGCGATCGTCGTCTTGCCGCTGCCGGGGGGGCCCCACAGGAGCATGGATCGGAGGCGATCCGCCGTGATGGCCTGCGCCAGTAGGGACTGGGCACCGAGGAGGTGAGGTTGACCGACGAGCTCCGATAGAAGGTGTGGCCGCATGCGTTCGGCCAGAGGCGCGCCGCCTCGAGTGCTCTTCTTGGCAGATGCCCCGAACAGGGTGGCGTCGGGATTCGGCGATGTGCGGCGTGCGCGCTTGGGCATCGGGCAAAGCTCGAATCACTTGAGGACGAATCTCATCAGGACCACCGCGATCCCGACGCCGATGAGCATGAAGGCGAGCGCGATTCCGACCAATAAAGCGAGGTTCGCGCGCTGCACGGGCGCTGGGGCCTCCACCGGCAACGGCGAGGCCGCTTCGTGCATCGCAAGCGGCAACGTCTTTCGAAGGACCGACGGAATCGATTCTTGCGGTCCCGATGGGCCGCGGCCCGCCCCTAGCACCCGGCCCCCCATGGGCGTGAGCGGCATCGTCGGCAGCTCGGCCTGAGCATTCAGGCCCAGCCGAGGGGGGAGCTGCGTTGCACCACCAAGGACTTGCTCCATGGCGGTCGCGAAATCTGCTGCAGTCGTGAAGCGGTCCTCGCAGCGTTTCGCGAGCGCACGGTCGATGACCTGCTCCAGGAGCGGTGGGAACACCTTTCCCGGGGTGCGCTGGTTGAGCGGGATGGGTTTCGTCATCACGTGCAGCTGGATGTGATCCATGGCGCTCTTTGCATCGAACGGAAGCTTGCCGGTGAGCACTTCGTAGAGGATGACGGCGAGGGAGTAGACGTCGCTAGCCGGCGTTAGGGGCTTTCCTTGTGCCTGCTCTGGACTCATGAACTCCGGCGTCCCGAAAACCATTCCTTCCTGGGTGAGGATGACCGATCCCGGTCGCATCTGGCGCTCACCCACCTTCGCAAGGCCGAAGTCGAGCACTTTGGGGAAGTCGCGCACGCCCCCGGATTGGACTAGGAAAATGTTTTCCGGCTTGAGATCGCGGTGAATGATCCCTGCCTTGTGAGCCTCGTCGAGCGCACCGCACACTTGGATCAAAATCGGGAGCGCGCGCTCCATGCGAAACGGACCATCTGCCCGCACCGTCTGGTTGAGGTTCTTGCCCTCGAGAAACTCCATGATGATGTACAGCGACCCATCGTCGAGCTCCCCGTAGAGGAACACTTTGACCGTGTTGGGGTGGGTGAGCTGACTCATCGCGCGCGCCTCACGGCGAAAGCGCGAGACGAGGTCCTTGCGATTCGCGAGCTTCGGGTGGAGGATCTTCACCCCGACCATCCGGTTCATCTGGGGTTGAGAAGCGCGGTAGACCGCTCCCATCCCGCCTGAACCGATCTTCTGAAGGATCTGGAAACTACCGTTCAGGATGTCGCGTCCGATGAACGGATCCTGCGGGCGCATGGGATTTCCAAGCTAAGTGGTACCACGAGTCTGGTCTCGGCATCATCCGCACTATCATGCTTTTGTTCTCGACGCTCCTTACCGCGCAGCGATTCCCCCACGCATTCGCGACCAGGACCACAAAAGACGCGGAGCTTCAGCGGGTGCTCGGTACCACTGAGGTGATCCAATCGAAGCAGGTGCACGGAAGCCGAGTCGTCGAAGCGGACGCCCCTCCAGGAACCGAGGCAGACGCGATCGTTGCGAGAAGCACGCGCGCCGCGCCACAGGCAATCATAGCGGTCGGAGTCCGGGTCGCCGACTGCGTCCCAGTGCTGATCGCCGCGGCCAAGAGCGGCGATGTGGCGGCGGTACATGCTGGTTGGCGCGGCGTCGTCGCCGAGGTCGTGCCGGCAGCGGTGAAGGCGCTCGGCGGGGGCCCGGTCTTTGCCGCGATCGGGCCGTGTATCGGGGCATGCTGTTTCGAGGTCGGGAGCGACGTTGCCGCACGGATCGCGGGCACCTGCAAGGAGAAGCGGGTCGTCGTCTGGGAGG
>JALYHX010000494.1 GCA_030776305.1 Myxococcota bacterium | reverse complement strand
AAGAAAGGATTGGACACATTCGACACGACCCAAGCGATCGCCGCGTCGAGCTGGAACCAAACGCAGAGGACGACGATGAGGGGCGTGTGGCAACCGAAGATGGGAAGTGACCCGATGAAGAGCCCCAGCGCCGCCGACACTGCAGCCCGGCCCGGCGTCATCTCCGGGCCGCGGAGCTCGAGCCACGCTCGCTTGAGTTCCTCGCGCCACAAAGAGAAATGCTTCGTGGAGGCGGTTTCCGGCGACGTCATCGCGCTCCTCAATCGACCGGTTCATACCGCGCGCGCGAGCCCGTTGCCTGGCGAGCTTTCTCCAGCCGCCACGACGGCCACCCGCGAGATGGCGGCTGCAGTCCGCGGCCAAATGAGCTAAACCCATGTCCATGAGTGTAACTGCGCCGAGCGACCGCGACTTTCTTGTCCTGGAAGGAATCGTGACGAAGTGCAGCCGCGGAGGCTTTTACACCGTCGAGTACGTCTCCGGCGCTCATCGGGGCACCGTCCTCGCCAAGCGGAGCGGACGCCTCAACGTCCATCGTATCCGGTTGACGGAGGGTGACCGAGTGCGGCTCGAGGTGAGTCCGTACGACACCACGCGCGGGCGCATCACTCGGCGCCTATGAACGGCCCGTGCTTGAACGGAGCGCTCCCAGGGGATTGCCAGAACGCATGCCTGCTTTGCCTGGGCGACCCACGGTCAGTGCTGCGATTGGCAAACGGGCGCTGTCTTGCCACCGATGGGCTCGATACAAAGGCCCAGTTTGCCGGGAGAGAACGTGCACGGATCGCCCGCCTTCGCGCACGCCGCCGGCGGATCGGTGCTCTTCGCCTTGTCCGAAAGGCAGCCGATGACGGGCACCGCCAGGAACAGGAGCGCGACGAGAGGCAATGGGAGGCGTATCCACGAGGCCATCACACCAGTCTATTCCTTCGCGCGGACAGTCGCAGCGCCACGTGCTTTCTCGGGGGGCCCTTGCTTGGGTTACGCGATCGAAACTCGAATTCCATAGCATTTGTGGTGGTCGTCTGGCCGCCAGCTCGATCAACGCCAAGCCCCGGGAGAAGCCATGAGAGTCAATCAACGCCTGGACGAGGCTGCATCGCTCGCGCGCAAACTGCTCATCCTGATTGAGTCGGCCCGCGCGAGAGAGTCCTCCGATCGAATCTTGGCAACGGCGCCCGAGGCGTTACCGTCGTCTGGCCCAGGCACATCGGAGCCTTCGTCTCCGCAGGCCCGGGCGCTCCAGGCGTACGTCGAAGGCCGACTCCTGCTCGCTCCGGCAGACGCGCGCGTCGTCGACGACGCGATCGCTCGCCTGATGCGGGCCGCGGACGAGCCGACCGTCTGAGCACATGCCCTCTCTCGCGACCTCGTTGCTTCATCGCATCCGAGATCCGAACATTCGGCTCGTCTATCTTGCCGTATTCCTCCTCGGGACGGCGTACGGCATGGCGATCGCCGTCATCGCCCTCCACCTGGACGCGCGCGGATTCACCAAGTCGGACATCGGGCAGCTCGCCGCATTCTTCGCGTCGGGCATCGTCGCCATGTCGCTTCCCGTCGGGGCGCTCCTTCGGCGCTTCTCGGCGAAGAGTACATTGACCGCGTCGCTCTTCGGATATGCGCTCACCGTGGGCATTTTTCCACTGCTTCGCACCTATGATGCAATTGCCCTCGCTCGATTTTTCGATGGCGCATTCTCCGTTGGGATTTGGGTGAGCTGCGAGACGATTCTCCTCATGCGCGCCGAGGAGGACAACAAGGCATACGTCACCAGCTTGTATGCGGTCGCCATAGCCATCGGCTATGTCGTGGGCCCGCTCGCGGCACGGCCGATCGCGCACGCCCGATCCGTCGAAGCGACGTTTTTCGTCGCAGCCGCGATTGCGACAATCTCCGGGCTCATCATTCTCACACGTCTCGAAGGCGACGGCCCCGGCGCGCACCGCCCGGACGCCACCGGTGAACTGGACACCCAGCGCACCCCGGCCATTCGCTTGATGCTCCGAATCAAGACATCGTGCTTTGCGACGTTCACGTACGGTTACTTCCAGGCGTCGGTGGTGCTGTTCCTGCCGCTGTACCTCATCGAGTCGAAGGGCATTTCGCGCGAATCGACAATCCTCATCCCCGCGTGTTTTGCCGCTGGGATGCTTCTCTTCTCCAATGTGGCCGGCCGGGTCGGCGACCGGGTGGGGCACTTGCTCGTGATGCGCGTGCTTGCCGCCATTGGAACAGCGATGATCCTGGGATTCGTCTTTTTGGACTCTTTCGCGCCGATGGCAGTGGCGGTCTTCGTCGCCGGCGCAACGCTCGCCTCGATATCGCCGCTGAGCTTGGCTCTCCAGGGCGTGGTGACGTCAAGGCACGACTACAGTCGATCGAACGCCATCTACAATGTGTTCTACGCCGCGGGAATGCTCGTTGGGCCGCCGGCGTCGAGCATCATCTTTCGGCGGCTCGGGGGCGCCGCGATGCTCTATCACCTCGCGGCACTTTGGATGGCATTCGCGGTCTTCGCGACCCTATTCGCCTCCGATGATCCGCTCCGTGGCGTTGGCGCTCGCAAATTCGCCAAGGCAAGGACAGGCCCCCAGGGTGAGCGGTATCCCGCAGGCTCACTTTAGATTGCCCGGCTCGGAGCTTGAAAGGATTCGGATGAGAAGTGCCTCCGGGGTGCCAACCAAAATATTGTGATGCCGCTCAATGAGTTCTTGACTCAGATGCGGACTTATCTTTTTATCAAGTCCATGAGTTCGCTGAAGAGAAACCTCGAATCCCTCGCTGCGTCATTCGCCACGGACGTCGTTCGTGCCATTCAGGGGGCTTCGCTCGAAGAGCTGCGCAGTGAGGTCGTGGGTGGGTCAAGGCGAAGCGGGCCTTCTGCGGTGGCGAGTTCGCCAGCCAAGGCAGTCCGCCGCGGAAGAAGCGGCCGTTTGCCGCGCCGGTCCGCGGAAGATATTGCCAAAGCGCTCGACGGAGTGGTCGCCTTGGTGAGGAAGCACAAGGGCGGCCTTCGAGCGGAGCAAATACGCGTGGAGCTCGGTATGTTGCCCAAGGAAATGCCACGAGTGCTTCAAGAAGGCCTGTCCAAGAGGGTACTGAAGTGCAAAGGACAGAAGCGCGCGACGACCTACTTCACGAAGTAAGGTCTCGCGTTTTGGCCTGCGCGGCATTTCGAGATCGTAGAAATATTGGCCGGGGTCGAAAGCGGTCGATCTCCTCTCGCGGCGTCGCGGCGTCGCGGCGTCGCGGCGTCGGGCG
>JALYHX010000493.1 GCA_030776305.1 Myxococcota bacterium | reverse complement strand
GATCGAGACCCCTGGAATGACGACGCCGATCAATGAAGGATCGCCGGTCACAGGGTCGTGCGGTTGGATGTATTGATTGTGTCCAGCCGGCGGCGGGACGAGGCGGGCGATCCCGCCCAGCTTGCGGTTGGTCGAATCCACCGGCTGCAAGAAGTCGAGCCCCCAGATGCGCCCGTGGCCGCTCTTGCAAGCCTGGGTTCCCGCAGCTGCCGCAGCGTACGTGGAGAAGTAAAGCGTACCATCGAACACGGTCATCGGCCCAGACACCCGCTCGCCCGCGCTTGTCGTCACCGTCGCGGGGTCCAGCCACCAGTTGACCTGCGCGCGTAGCTTGGCGGGCGCATGCACCGAGTCCACCATCTCGCTGATCGAATACACGTAGTAGAAACCCGTGCTGTCGAATGTCTCCTGCGTTCCCGTCGCGACGTTGAGGACCACGTTTCCCGCTGGGTCGAGCGAAATGACCGGTGCGAGCTGAACGGGCTGCCCGTCCGACCACAATGGTGGCGTCGCGGTCGCGTCATGGTTGTAAAGATCGAGGTACAGCTCTCCCACCCACTTCGACGGGTCCGAATTGGACAGGTCGAATCGCCACATCGTCCCGTCCGCGTCGCCGACGAACACCCTGGTCGCGTCCGTGCCTACGTCCGTGGGGTACACGATCGGAACGCCTGTCATCGGCGAGTCGAGGGGCGTGTCGGTGATCCGGCCTTTCGCGAAGAGCGTGTCGCCCGGGTAAGGCCCAGTGCTGTCGGTGGCGCGCATGAAGACGCGCAAGATCTCACCCGTGTCGAGGCGGACTATCGAGAGCGAGCGTCCCACGACAGGGTCGGTCCAGGTCTGAGGTGGGCCCCAACAGCGAACCGCAGCGCGCGCCGCATAGCCGGTGAACGGAGCCGCGTTCCCCGCGGGCTTGGGCGCGCGCGCACACGATGGCCCGCTCGCCGCCGAGCTCGTCGGCGGGGAGTCTTGACCGCCCGGAAGAATGGCCACGCCGATCTCTCGTGCACCCTTTCCGTCACCCGGATCCACGAACACGCTGGTGATCGCCGGGGTCGCTGCATGTTTACCAAAGAGCGGCGCGTTCGTTCCGGGCATGTTCGTCAGCTGCCACCTGAACACCGGCCCCGTCGGGGGTGGATCGGTGGGCACGGCGGGTCCCGCGGCCATTCCGGACGGGTTGGGGTTGGTCACGTCGACGGCGTAGTAACCGCGCTGCGTGGGCCCAAAGCCGGCGACGAGCATCGTATGCCACGTGGTGGGGTCCCCTTGCTTCGCGGCGGGGCGATCCCAGACGACATCCTTCACGACGGGCGATCCATCGAGGAGAAGGTTGTGACTCGCCGGGTACGAAGTCGCCAAGTTGGGCATGACGGCCGGGGGCATCATGGCCCAAAGCTCGTTGTTCTCGAGCATCGTCTCGTCGGCCCAGAAGGCGTGGAGCAGCCCGTCGTTCGTCGCCACGTAGACGATCTGCTTGCGGCTGCCGAATCCAGACGTGACTGACGCAAACCCGATGTACGAGTCGTCACGCAAGAGCGACCCCGGGGGTCCGACGACGGCCGGCGTCGCGTGGAACACGTCACCGAAGGCGTTGCCGACGCGCGTGACGAACGGGAAGTCGCCCGGGTTGCTGCTGAACGGCTGACCGAACGTGAAGTCGAGCAACATGTCTCGACAAAGGCAGAGAGGGCATCCCCCGCTCGTCAGCGTCTTGCTGACCGCACCCTTGAGGACGGCAGAGCCCACGGGGTTGTAGGTGCACTGGGTCGGGGTGAGCGCGAGAGCCGCGGGCGTAATCTTGGAAAGGACGCTGGTCGCGGTCCCCGTGACGGTTGACGCGCTGTACTTGCCAAGGCCATCACCGACGCCGGCAGCAACATAGGGTCGAATCGTCGCCGTCGCATCGACGCCGCTGCCCCCCACGTCTGGCTGAAACATGATGAACGTGCGTGCGGGCGAGTTCGAATTGAGATTTGCCGCGAAGTCGTCGCCCACCGTGCTGTCCGGTTGCGGTGCATTGACGACGAAGGTCGATCCCATGCCGGCCGCGCACACGTAGCGCTGTCGTTGCACGTTCCCCGACCAAGGCAGGCCGGGCGACGGGAAGAACGACGCCAGGAACAAAGACGCATTCGTCGTCGGCGAGTTGGGATTGACGGAAGCGTTGGTGATGACGGACGAGTACGCGGGAACGGTGCGCGTCGTCGTATTTTTTGCAATCTGACCCAGGATGCTCGCGAGCGCTTTTTGTAGGTCCGCGGGCGAGTCCGCGAAGTACGCGCGGGAAGTCCCGCCGGCAACGGCGATCCGCTGAAGCTCGCAGCACGGTGCGTAGAGCGCCGTGGGGTTGGTGCACGCCGCTGCGAGCGTTCCATTGTTGACGAGGTTCGAGCAGTAAATGGTCGTCCCTTGATCGTTGAACGACGACACCGCGAAGCCGATGACGTAGGTCGTTACGGGTAACGGAGCGGTGGCGAGCGTTGCCGCGGTTGTCTCGGGGAGCTGGAATGGGCACACGCCATTCGGGGCACCCGACGCCCTGCACGACGGCTGCATGTCGAGGTTCGGCGCGCCATCGGTGAGGAGGATGATGTTCTCGGGGCGGCAGCCCTGCTTGACGAATGTGTCGCTTTGCTGCGGACCTGTCGAATCGGTCTGGAGATAATACTGGGCGCCGGCGAACATCCCCGCGAGCGGCGTCGCCCCGAAGGGGCGGGATGCGAGGAGCACTTGCTGGACGTTGAGATTTTGAGTCTCTTGCGATGGGATATCAGTCGCTGAAGGGAAGGGCATCATCCGTCCCTCCCACGGCGGTGCGGCCGGATTGCGCGCGCCGACGGCCATCAACGTCGGCGACGAGCAGTTCGCCGGCATACCGCAATACGAAAACGGGGCTGGGGAAGCCGGGCACGAGAGGGTTCCCCCCGTGTTCCAGCTGGGAAAGTAGCTCCACATGCCGGTAAACGCGTTGGGGCTCGCGACCGTCCCGCCGCCCGTCATGCCGGTCGACGGATCTGGGTCCTGGTCGAACGTCATGAGGCCGAAGCGCAAGACGTCGAGCTCGGAGTCGATCGCGCCATCCGAGTACTGAAGTGGAATGACTCCGCCGCAGGCCTTCGTGCCTACG
>JALYHX010000492.1 GCA_030776305.1 Myxococcota bacterium | reverse complement strand
CGGTGCGCGAGCCGCGTACGAAGTCGGTGTTCTCTGGTACATCTTCGACGATCTCACGCGCATTCTCGGCGGCCCTCCACGTGTAGACATCCTCTGCGGCACCAGCGTCGGAGCGATCAACGCGTGTTTTCTCGCTGCCCACCTCGGAGATCCGGTCCTCGGGTTGCGTCGGCTCGTCGAGTTGTGGAGCGAGCTCGAGCTCACGCGGGTGCTTGGTTTCGGCATCCGGCAAGTGGTGACGCTACCGCGTGTCCTGTTCGGAGGGGGCGCTGGGTACGGCGTCTTCGACGTACGACCGATGGCCGAGATCGTGGAGCGCGAGATCAGCTGGCGCGCCGTCTCGCGCTGCCTGCGAAAACAGGTTCTGCGCGCGCTGACGGTCTCGTGCACGGAACTGTCGACCGGGCGCACCGTCGTCTTCATGCAGGTCTCCCCGGATCTCGCGGTGCCACTGAATGCGCCACCGCGCACGCTGTTACGAGCGGACCGCATCGGTCCGCGTCACGCGCTGGCGAGCGCTGCCATCCCTCTTCTTTTCCCCCCCGTTCGCATCGATGACGAGCTGTACCTGGATGGTGGGCTTCGACAGAACACTCCCATCGCGCCTGCGCTGCGGCTCGGCGCGCCACACATCTTTGCCATCGGTAGCTCGCGCGAGGTCAAAGGTCGTGTCGTGCGCGAAGCAGGGTACCACGAGGCAGCACACGCCCCTGGCGCGGCGTTCCTCTTGGGGAAAGTCTTGAACGCGTTCATGCTCGACCACGTCGACGTCGACATCGATCTGCTGACCCGGATCAACAGCGTCATCGCCGACGGCACGCGCGCTTACGGAGCGGGCTTCAGCGCGGCGCTGAGCGCAGAGGCCAGCCTTCGTGGCGGGCAGGAGTACCGTTTCGTCAACTGCATGCGTGTGAGGCCGAGCGAGGACATCGGGCGCCTCGCGAACGACCACCTTAAGCGAGGACGGCTCCGTGGCGATCCGATCTTGACCAAGCGATTGTTCAACCTGCTGGACCTGGGGATGGACAACGAAGCCGACCTCGCGAGCTATCTCCTCTTCGACGGCCCATTCTGCCGCCGGCTGATCGAGATGGGACGCGCGGACGCACAGGCGCGCAAAGACGACCTCCTCGACTTCTTCCGCGGGGCCGAGGAGCGGGACGACGCGCGGCCCGCGTTAGTCCCCGAGGGAACGAGTCGTCTCACCTGAGCGAACTCCACGCGCGGTCCTAGAAAACCGCCGGTGGGAAACCACTGCCTGGCTTGGCAAAGAGGTAACCCTGTAGCAAGTCGCATCCCACCTCGGTGATTGCGTCGCGCTCGTCTGCCGTCTCGATGCCCTCGGCGACGACCTGCATCCTCAGCTCGTGACACATCGCGATGATCGTTCGGGCAAGCGTTTGCTTCGTCGGCTGCGCATGGACACCACGAACGAGCGACATATCCAGTTTGACCACTTCCGGCTCGAGCTGTGCGAAGCTCGTCAGGCCCGCATAACCAGCGCCGAGATCATCGATCGCGATTCGAAAGCCCATCTGGCGCAGCCGAGCCACGCGAGCCTGCACGTCGCGGACGGTGTGAAGGCTGGCTCGTTCGGTGATCTCGAGCACGACCTTGCCGGCGATTTTCGCCAGCGCTGACCTTGGGTCGAAGAGGTCGTCGTCGAGCAAGTCCTGGGTGTGCAGATTGACGAAGAGCATCCCTCGACCCGGCATCCGCGGCGCCGACTCTGCGACCCGGGCGCGGATCGCGCGGCCCAGCGGCTGCAATCGGTGGAGACGCTCGGCAGCGTCCAGGATCGCCCCTGGATTGGGAAGCGTGGGCTCGCGTGAGCGCAAGAGCGCTTCGTAGCCGAATACTTCTCTCCGCGACCAGGACACGATCGGCTGATAAGTCATATAGAGAGAAGCGACCGCGCTGTTGAGGCTCGCCATCAGTCCGACGCGATCGCCGACATGGCGGTCTGCACCGTGGGCTAGATCGAGCGCGCGGCGTTTGCCAAGCGCCAGGCGGCGGAGCCGCACCGCATCGGCGGTGATGCTTCGCAATCGCTCCGGAGCCACCGGCTTCGGTAGATATCGCAGCGCGCCGTGCTCGATGGCTGCGATGGCCGTCTCGAGTGAGGGAGCACCCGTGATGAGGATGACGGGGATGTCCGAGTCGTGCGCGCGGATCTGCTGGAGCAGAGCAAGGCCCCCGAGGCCCGGCATGTCGATGTCGCTGAGTACGACATCGTACGCATGCAGGTGAATCGCATTGACGGCGGATTCGCCGTCGAACCGTAGCTCGACTTCGTAATCCTCTTCGGAGAGTATGCGCGCGTACGAGCGT
>JALYHX010000491.1 GCA_030776305.1 Myxococcota bacterium | reverse complement strand
GGGATACGCGGCTGTGGAATGCAACAAGAGCGACAAGCAGTGGCTGTGCAGGAGCGATCGGGTATCGCGTTCTGGATCGGAGAGTGTCGCGCGCAAGACATCATGGATTCTTGCCACAATGGTCCTGGCGAGCGCATGCGATGGCAAAACGATCCCGCGCTCGTCTGCCGACGGGTCGACTAGCGATGCCACGTCGGATGTAGCCACAGACACCACTAGGCCTGGACGGGACTCTGGAGAGTCCGTAGACAGCGGCACCGATGTCGAACCCTCGTTCGATGGAACCATAGACGCGACACGGGATGATTCGAGCGGCAGCATGCTCGAGGGGGGCTCGGACGCGAGAAGCTCTGATTCGACTGCCGCTTTCGACGCCGGTTCGGACGTTGGATCGAGTGATGGGTCGCCTGCTGATACCCTCTCGGGGCACGAAAGCGGTATTACCACCACCGACGCCGCTGGGATTGGCGCTGACGCAGATGCTGCACCGAATTCGCCGTGCAGTGGTGCAGTGCATTCGACGAACGTGCCCCAAGCGATCCTTCCTGCAACGCCCGCGCTCACTGTGCCCCCTGGGTTCACGATCCAGGCGATCGCCACAGTGAGCCAAGCGCGCCAGCTGGCCGCCCTGCCGAATGGGGACCTCTTGGTCGGGACGATGGGTGGCGCCGTGTATCTCGTGCCGAACGCCGAGGCGAACGGTGCCCCGGGCGCGCCCGTCACGTTCGCCACGATGCCGGAGGGGCCGGCGCAAGGTGTCACGTTCGCGCCATCGTCGTGCACGATTTACGTCGGCACGGGAGCTGGCATTTATGCCATTCCCTATGCCGACGCGCAGCAAGCCGCGACGCCGGGCCCGCCGATCGCCCACGTGCGCACTGCCGGCGCGGTGGGGCACACGACGACCTCGGTCGCGTTTGCCGGAGGCATGCTTTACGCGAGCGTCGGCTCATCGTGCAACGCTTGTGTGGAAACGGATCCGACCCGAGCGACGGTACTGGTCATGGCTCCCGATGGGACCAACATGACCAAGAGAGCAACGCGCATTCGGAACGCGATCGCGCTGGCCACGAACCCTGCCACCGGAACCATCTGGGCCGGGATAGCCGGTCAAGACTCCTTGCCAGCAAATCACCCATATGAGTTCTTCGATCCGGTGACGCTGCACCCGGGAGTAGCGGACTACGGATGGCCTGATTGCGAAGAAAATCGCGTTGCTTACACGGCCGGTGCGAACTGCGCGTCGACCGTTGTGCCCCTCATCGAGCTGCCGGCGTACTCGACCCTGATCGGCGCTGCCTTCTATCCGTCGTCCGCGTCAGGCGTCCACGCGTTTTCGCCGGCGTATCGAGGAGGTGTCTTCATTACCGCCCATGGCTCGTGGCATCAGAATGGGCCCGCGTTCCTCGCTCCGCCGCGCGTCGTCTACGTCCGAATGAGCGGCGATATGCCAGCGAGTTCGGTCAACTGGAGCGACCCCACGACGCAATGGTCCGACTTCGTCAGCGGCTTCCAGTCGGCTGATGGCGCGACACGGATCGCGCGACCCACAGGCATCGCGGTAGGAGCGGCGGGGAGTCTCTTCGTCGCCGATGATCAGAACGGCACTGTCTACCGCATCCGCCCGATGTGAGAGAGGCATGCTGCGTCGAACATCCCAGCTCAGCGTGTGAGCGCGGGCTTCGCTGGGCTCCTATCGGCTCCCCGGGAGTGCTCGTCCAAGAACGCTGCCACCCATGCAAGCGGTGCGTTCCAGTTGATCGCTTCTTCGTTTGCCGAGAACGCCTCGATGTTGTCCGCGAAGCACTTCATCGGCGCGCACCCTCGTAGCCCCGCGGCTCTCACGTAGGGGTCTTGCAAATTCGAATTGGGGCCGCCCGACATCACCCCGGGAGGAGGGCTCGGAAACCCGGCCGTCGCCTGATGCGCCCAGAACCGATGATGCGGATTCTGGAGAGGGCGAAATCCGTATCCCGTAACGTACGACTGATCGAGCGGATTCTTGCCTAGAACATAACTCATCGTGTTCTCGACGGCGGCCATGTACTTCGGGTCCTTGGAGAAGTCGTATGCAAGCGCCATCACGAGCGCGTTGTTGACAACGCACCCGTTCGATCCCCACGGATACTTGCCCGACGCGTCGGGCTTGAACCCCAGGCGGTAACCCTCCTCTTGGTCGACGCGAACGTAAGCATCGGCCGCCTTCAGGATGGCCATGCGCGCCGCGGCCACTTCCTTGGTCAATCCGTTGGGCACGACAGCCAGTGAAATACTCCCGAGCGCGGCCACGTCGCGCCAAGTCATGGCCGTCTCTTCGTGGCCCTTGGGCGCGATCGAGGCGGCGCCGTGGTGTGGGGATCGCATCAAGAAGTCGCGATACTCATCCTTCTGGGTGGTCACGTAGAGCTCTGACGCCGCCCAATAGAATTCGTCGGTGACGTCGTCGTCGTCGTAGGCGCCGCCGCCCACGCTGTCGCTCGACAACGCGTAGACCGCGGGATTCGCCTGGGCCGCGGCCCACGCGCGCTCCGATGCGATCAAGCATCTCGCCGAGAAGGCACCATTGACGCCCTTGAAAAGGCGCGCGCACTGCGCAGTCGCGGCGGCGAGGTTCAGCGTCGCTGCGGTGCTCACGGGGCGAAGGAATCGAGGAATCGTGTCTGTGTCCGGGCGGGTGCCGAGAGCCGTCCATTCTCGGTCGTGAATCTTGTGATGGGCCATTCCGGCCATCGGTTTGCCCTCGGGCACCTGCATCTTCATCAGAAAATCCAGCTCCCACTGGACCTCGTCGAGAAGGTCGGGGACGCCGTTGTGGTTCTCGGGGATGTTCATCTTCCCATCGCCGAAGTCCGCGACCGTGCTCCCCAGGTATTTCGCCCGCTCGTACTGATTCATGAGCGTCCAAACCGCGATGCCGCCGTTGACGACGTACTTCCCGTGGTCGCCGGCGTCGTACCAACCGCCGCTCACGTCCAGCGTGTAGTCGCAATGCGCATCGGGAGCGCATGGAACGCTCTTGTCCCCGGGGTGGCCTGCAGCATGCGTCCACTTGGGATCATCGGCATAGGGCATGGCAATGTCGATGCCGCTCCGCATATGGTAAAAGAAATGAAGGGCATCGTATTTGAGCTTTCTATACACGGCCGGTCCGATGTCGAACGCATGGCTGACGTCTCCGCCGGCCCGTAGCGCGAAGCCAGCGCCACTCGTCGTGAATGACGAAAAGTCCGCGGTGTGCACGCGATCTCCCGATGACGCGTCCATTCCGTGCACAACCGTTTCGCCGGAGCGGACGATTTTGCCGGTTCTATCAAGGAGGTCCCATTGTAGTGGCGCCGTCGCGGCGCTCTTGATGATCGCGACCTTGGCCAGACCTGGCGGATAGCCCACTTGGTTGACGAGCACGTTCGGCACGGGTGAGAGCGGCGCATCTGCGGTCGGCGTGTACTCGGGGTCTTCGAGCACCACGTCGTCGATGCAAACGTCGAATGGCACTTGCGTCGATGCGCCGTGACCGCCTGCATGAAATGCGAATTCCGCCGTCGCATCGTCCGCCTCGGTCATGGTGAATTCGCCGCGGACCACCTTGGGCTCCCTCCCCAGATCGATGTGCTGCTGCCAATACGACTTGTAAGGCGGGCCCGACATCGCGATCTTCGCGAGCACCGTCGTCGGCGTCGTCGAGGCCACGTTGACTCGTATCGTGTATCGGTGTCCCTTCTGAATGGTCATCTCACGATGCCGAAGCTGCGCGTCCCACGGGCTGACCCCGGCGTTTGCCACGTCGAGACACAGCGCGCCCGTTTCGACCGCCGTTTCCCCGTCCGCAGGCTTGCTGAAGGAGCCCATCCACGGGACGCTTCGGCCACTGTCGAACGTGGAGATCTTGATGAGGCTGTGTGTGGTCGGGGAGAGACGCAGTGGTCGCAAGAGCTCTGCGACACGCGCGCGACTCATGGCCGCCGGCGCCGCCAAAGAGGCGTCCGGTGGCGTGACCGCCATGACGGAGGGAGAAGAAGTCGGCAAATTGTCCTTTTGGGCGCCGCAGGCCCAACACGCAAACGCGAACATTGCCAACGCGCAGTACCCCCAGCGCTGCATCGGCCATCCACCCGGCGCCCATGAACGGTCTCTCATGTCGTCGCTCCTTCGCTGCGCTTTCCAGGCTAGTTATAGTTAAGTTAAGTTAGCTACCCATCCTGGCTGTCATCGGTGGGTTTCTCGGTT
>JALYHX010000490.1 GCA_030776305.1 Myxococcota bacterium | reverse complement strand
GGATCGACCCGAACGACGCGTACGTCGCGATCGGCGTGATGAACGCCGTGAGCAGGACGAGCCAGAGCGAGACTCCGTCGACCGCCACGTGATAGTGGATGCCGAAACGCGGCATCCACATGATGTCCTCGTTGAAGTGGTACGCGCGCCCCATCTGTACGTGCAAGAGGCGGAGTGTGATGCCCAGCGTGCCCAGCATCAGCGCGAGCGTCGTCGCTCGAAGCGCGGCGTGCGATTGTCGCGGGACGAAGAGAATTGCGATCGCGCCGGCAATCGGCACGCCGACAATCCAGCTCAGGACGCGCCCCGACTCGGACGGCGGCGCCGCGGCCTCCGTCAGCGCCGCCACGGACGGCCACATACGGCCGACGAAGAGTGCCAGAAGCCCGGTGATTGCGACGATCGGACCGCGCACCTTCCACCCGTGCTGTCGCGGAACCAGGGCGGCGACGGCTGCCGCCAGGAAAACGGGAACCGCCTGATCGAAGAAGCGCGCCGCGATCGCCGCCACGACGGCGATGACGCCAATGCCCACCAGTTCCCGTGTGCCGAACGCAAAGCGTCCGTTTTGCTTGTCCGTAACGGTGTCGGCGGTCGTCATCGTGTGAGCCTCAAGTTTCAATCACACCCCGTGGATAGCTGGGACGGGCGTCAAAGCGACGACGTCGGCTCCTGGGGCCGCGCCACGCGAATGGTCTTCGTTCGGACGAGTCCGAAAGCGTTCTTGACCTCGAGATTGACCGTTGCGCTCTTGCCTGGCTCGACGTGCACCTTGAGGGTCGTGTCGCCGGCGAAATCCTCCTTGTCCGGTTTGCCGTCGCCATCCGCGTCCCAGCGATACGCGTAGCCGACCCCCGGTGCGGCCGTCAGTGTGTAGTCGCTGTTGCCGGCGTCTGCGACGGTGGCGTTCGGATGTGGAACGGTGAAAAACCAGACCATCGACGCCAGCCCAACGACCATGAGCGCAGCGTACGCATGAACGACGCCGTTTTGGAACGCGCGGAGCACGGTCCCAGCCGCGGCTACGATGAGAGCAGTGAGGCGCGCGATGATGCCATCCACGAAGGTCCGGTCGAAGGCGGCACTGGTCTCGGCGAGTGAGTCCACGGCCGAGACGGCAGTCGCGTCGTAGAACTCGTCGACGCGCCACTTGTCGAGCACCACGCGGTAAAGCGCCGGAAACAAATTGGCCACATGCCTCGCGGGTTCTCCCTTCTTGGCGACGTACATCCACCAGGCGAGCCCAGTCCCGATCGCGAATGCGAAGAGGCCGCCCAACGCGAGCGTCCACTCCATGTGCTCCGCCCCGGGCCTGATCTTCACGGCGGCGTCCGTCGCGACGAAGACCGGAGCCAGCCAGTGTTCCATCGGCGTCCACGTGTGGAAACCGGGATTGAGGAACCCCGCGAAAGCCGAGAATGCGGCCAGGATGATGAGCGGTACTGTCATCTGCCACGGCGACTCGTGTGGCGGGTACCCCGGCTTCGTGAGATCGTCGCCTCCGTGGTCGTGTACCCCGTCGTCGGCCTCCGGATAACCTGCGGCGGCGAGCTCGGGGTCGGCGCTGGCGAGCTCTTCTCGCGCGATGAATGACGGGCGGCCCACCTTCCAGCCGCGGAACTCTCCCCAAAACGTCAAGAAGTACAAGCGGCACATGTAAAACGCAGTGAGGGCCGCGGCCAGAACCCCACCCGCGTAGAGCACGGGCCCGATCCAGATCGGCGGTTCGTACACTCGCAATCTCTTGAGCAGTCCGACGCCGGCCAGTGGATTGACCGTGTGGTCGATGAATGCGCGGTACAGGATCTCGTCCTTCGAGAAGAAGCCGCTGGTGAACGGCAGTCCGATGATCGCAGCCGTCGCGACGGCGAAGGTCGCGTGAGTGAGCGGCATCCACGTGCGAAGACCGCCCATCTTGCGGATGTCTTGTGCGTCATCGTCGTGGATGCGCGCGTGCATCGCGTGGATCACCGAACCCGCACAGAGAAACAGGCAGGCCTTGAAGAAAGCATGAGTAAACACGTGGAAGAAGCCAGCGGTGAATGCGCCGACGCCGACACCCAAGAACATGAATCCGAGTTGGCTGATGGTCGAATAGGCCAAAACCTTCTTGATGTCATTCTGAGTGACCGCGATCGTCGCGGCCAAGAGGGCAGTCGCGGTACCGATGATTGCGATGACCATCATCGTGAAAGGCGAAAGAACGAAGACGAAGGACAACCGGCAAATCAGATAGACGCCGGCAGTGACCATGGTGGCCGCATGGATCAATGCGGAGACCGGTGTCGGTCCAGCCATCGCGTCTGGCAACCATACGTATAGTGGGATCTGTGCACTCTTTCCGGTGCAACCGAGGAGCAGCGCGAGGCCGACTGCGGTCGCGGCACTGATCGTGACGGGGTGAGACGGCGTGAGGCTTTGCAGCACTGGGATGTGGTGCGCCTGGAAGTACCCGGGCTGCAGCCACGTCAACCCCTGCATCGTGTACTGGCCGCCCCCCAGTGGCCACACGTGCACGCGCCACATGTCACCCGGATGAAGCAGGTTCGACGCTCCATTGGCGATACCGTTCCAGTCGAGCGCTCCCGTGTAGTGCACGAGCAGGAACATCGCGGTGAGCAGACCGAAGTCGCCGATGCGATTGGCGATAAACGCCTTCTTGCCTGCGGCGGCATTCGCTGTCTGTTCGTACCAGAAGCCGATGAGCAGATATGAACAGAGCCCGACGCCCTCCCAGCCCACGAACAGAATCGGCAGATTGTCGCCGAGGATGAGGATGAGCATCGCGAAGATGAAGAGATTCATGTACGCGAAAAACCGCGCGAACCCCGGGTCGTTTTCCATGTACGAAGTCGCATAGACGTGAATGAGAAAACCGACCCCGGTGACGATCAGCATCATGACGCCGCTCAGTTGGTCGATGCTGAACTTCACGTCGATCGGGACGCTTGCGTCCTCGCGACCGCCCGTCGTGTGCATCCACTCCCACACGTTCCATACGAGCCTGACGTGCGCGTCGTTCTCGAGCCCAACGAGCTGAGCCAGGTCGACGAAGGCGACGAGGGAGGCCGCGAAGCTGACCCCGACGGCGCTCAATGTCATCAGCCGGACGGCACGCTGCCCGAGGCGATGGCCCCAAAATCCATTCACGAATGCGCCGAGAAGTGGCATCCCGAGGATGACGGCGATGAGCGCGTAGTCGTTCGGAGGAAAGAGCGAGAGCATGGTGCGGACGTCCTTTTAATTCCTCAAGAGATCGGCCTCGTCGGAGCGAACCGTCCGACGCAGGCGATACATCGCGAGAACAATCGCAAGGCCGACGGCGACCTCCGCTGCCTCCGCGGCGATGATGAAGAACGCGAACACTTGGCCCGTGTGACTCTGCCCGGGATACGTCTGCATGTTGCTCGACGCCAAACGAGAGCGGTTGAACGCGACGAGCGCGAGGTTGGTCGCGTTGAGCATGACCTCGATGCTCATCAACGTCACCAGCACGTTTCTCCGCACGAGGAAGCCGATGCCTCCGATGATGAACACGATGGCGCTCAGGGCGATGTAGTGCTCCACGCCGATCATGCGGAACGCTCCTCTGGATCGGTCCCGATCTCGTGGCTGTACACCCCGGAATGCGCGTCCGGCGACATCGGGTTCACCGGCGGTCCCTGCATGATCTTGAGCTCGCTGGGGGACAGCGATTTTTCTCCCTGGCGCCCCCGCGCTACGGCGACGGCGCCGACCACGGCGACCATCAAGAGCGCGCTCGAGAGCTCGAAGGGCACGATGGCATCGGAGAACAACGCCGTCCCGAACGCATCGATGCCGCCAAAGCTCGCGTCCGGGGGCGCCATCGGCATGGATCGATGGGACGACGACCATGCGCGGGCAACCGTCCAGAGGGCGCCCAGTCCGGTGGCACCGAAGAGCGCGCCGCTCGCTGCGCGTACGGTGATTCCGCGTCGATCGTTCGGGGTCGATGCGCTTGGCCCGAGAAGCATGATGACGAAAAGGAACAGGACCACGATCGCACCGGCGTAGACGATGAGCTGGATTGCCGCGAGAAACTGCGCGTGCAGAGCGAGGAAGAGACCCGCGACGCTCAGGATGAGCAGAAGAAGCCCCATCGCCCCACGAATGGGGTTCTTCGCGATGACCACTGCGAGCGCGCCCGCGACGCCGAGCGTCGCGCATGCATAAAAATAGGCCGGCAAGAAACTCACATTCAGCTCCACGGCTCGACGGTGAGCTTGGCGCTGGCGCGGCTACGCGCGCCGCGGACATAGGCTTCGAAGTCCTTGCGGAATTTCTGGAGAAAGGCGAGGGCGGGCATCGCCGTTCCTTCCCCGAATGCGCAGATCGTGTTTCCCATGATGCCGTTTGCGATGTCGGAAAGGCCGTCGAGCTCCTCCATCGAAGCCTTGCCCTCGAGGATCTTTTCGCACACGCGCTCGAGCCAGCCGCTCCCTTCTCGGCAAGGCGTACACTGCCCGCACGACTCGTGGCGGTAAAATTGCATCAAGTTTTGCATGCACCATACGGGGTCTGTGCCTTCGGCGATGACCGTGACGCAGCAAGTGCCGAGCATCGTGCCGGCCGCTCGCATCGTATCGACCCCGAGGGGCACGTCCAAAACGCTCTTGCCATGCCAGGCATGAAGAGGCGACTTGGGATCGGGCACATTTAACGTCTCCTCTGGGCGAAGCACCGGAGTCGATGAGCCGCCGGGGATGACGCACAGGACTCCTCGATTGCCGAGCACCCCGCCGCCGATCTCGTCGATCAGCTCTCTGAGGGTCGGCCCGACGGCGAGCTCCACGACGCACGGCCGCTTCACGTGACCGTTGACGCCATAGAGACGAACGCCCCCGTCGCCGATGGCGTGCAGGGCTGAGAGCTTACTGAATTCGTCGCAACCGATTTCGAATGCTGTCGGGACGACGGCGACCGATTCGAGGTTGTTGACCGTGGTGGGGCAACCGAAGACTCCTGCGTTGGCCGGAAAGGGAGGCTTGTTGCGCGGTTCACCGCGGCGTCCCTCGAGCGAGTTGAGCATCGATGTCTCCTCGCCGCAGATGTACGCGCCAGCACCCGAATGAACGTAGATCTCTACCGGGTAATCTTTCCCGAAGGGGGTCTGCCCGAGGTATCCCTTGGCGCGCGCCTCTTGGAGAGCGCCCTCGAGTCGCGCCTTCGAAAGGTGGAGCTCGTCTCGCACGTAAATGTACGCAACGTGCGCGCCGATGGCGTAGCACGCGATGATGGCCCCCTCGATGCACGCGTGCGGATTCCTTTCCATCAGCGTCCGGTCCTTGTGCGTCCCGGGCTCGCTCTCGTCGGCGTTCACGACGAGGTAATGGGGCCGCGCGGGGTTAACCGTCTTCGGCATGAAGCTCCATTTGACGCCCATCGGAAAGCCCGCGCCTCCACGGCCGCGCACGTTGGCCTTCTTCGCCTCTTCGACGACTTGATCGCGGCTCATCGTCGCCAGGACTCGCCTGGCGACTTCGTACCCGTTCATCTCGCGCTCGTAGGCGACGAGCGACCACCCTTCGGGCTTGCCGTACACACGCGTAAGGTAGTCGGTCCGTTTCAGCATCTTTGGGAACTCGCTTGTCGTGTCGTATCCACCGTCCCGCGGCAAACGCGCCTGAGCGCTCGCTTACCCGAGTAGCCTCGTCAGGATTTGATCCAGGCGGTCGCGTGTGAGGTTCTCGTGATAGACCTTGTCGACCTGCATCATGGGCGCCGTGCCGCAACTGGCGAGGCACTCCGCGGTGCGAAGGGTGATCTTGCCGTCCGCCGTCGTTTCGCCGCACTTGATGGCGAGTCGCTTCTCACAGTGTTCGATGACGTCGAAAGCGCCGCGGAGCGCGCAGGGCAGGGTGCGGCAGACCCAAACCTGATGCTTGCCCACCGCGTGCTGGTTGTAGAGGGTGTAAAAAGTCACGACTCCCTTCACGTGGGCAGGAGACAAGTCGAGCCGCGTGGAGACAAAGGCGATGACATCGTCGCTGATGTACCCCGACTGATCTTGGCACAGATGCAAGAGCGGCAGCGTCGCCGCCATCTTGGTCGGGTATCGCTCGAGGATCTCCTGAAGCTTGTGCTCGCGTTCGGGGGTCAGAGCGAAGGGCATCGCGGGGCGGTCCTTGGGGTAATCGCGCGCGGGGGCCAAGCGTCCACGGAGGGCGGATGAGCGCGCCGAGACGGGCGCGAAGACGGCAGAAACCGGCGCGAAACTAGTGGCGAGTACGCTTGGGTGTCAAGCCGTGCCTCCGCCGCTGGCTGCTCCATGCGCATCCGGCAGGAAGCCGCGTGCCATTCGGTACGAGCCCAGGGCGGATCTCCGCTCGAACTCGAGCGCCGACGAAGACGCCGACGAAGACGCCGACGAAGACCATCGGCGACGCGCGGACGACCACGGTCGCGCTCCCTTTGCACACGTTGGGCCCGTCACTCGAGACCCGACAATTCACTTGAGCGCGCGGATCGCGAACCGCTATGCTGGTTTGCGTGCGCCCCGTATCGGTGGCGCACCGGTGGGTGCTCTTGCCGCCGGATGACGGAGGTCCGCGGTGTTCTGCCCAAACTGTGGCACGCAAAATCCCGACGCGGCTCAGACATGCTCGAAGTGTACTTTTCATCTGAAGAGTGCGGCGGCGCCGAAGTTCAAGGGAACGATGCTGATGATGAATCAGCCGGGAGGACAGCCGGGCGTTCCCCAGGGTGCATTCCCGCCCGCGCGACCCCCCGGTGCGGTGCCACCGACCGGCGCCGGCCACATAGCAAGCAAGCTGAAGGGAACCATGGTCGGCGTTGCGCCCATGGGGTTTGGGGGAACCCCCGCACCAGCTCCTGCCGGGGGCGGAACGTCCCCGATGCCCTCCCCCCCGGGCGCCGTTCCAGGCGCAACGGGCGAGGGTCCATCGGCGTTTTCCCCGCCGATTCCCCAGCGCGGCGTCAACCCGCTCGGTGGCACCGTCGCCGCCGACGCTGGCGTCTATGGCGCCTTCGCCGCTCATCAGCAGCCCACTCCAGGTGGCGGTGGCGGCGGTCCTGCGCCCTACGGTGCTCCGCCCGGACAACAAGGTCCCTACTCGTCGGCCGGCTTTCCCCCCTTTGCCGTACCGCCGCCGCCGGGCGCTCCACCTCACGGTGGCTCGCGACCGCAAGGGCAAGGCGGTGGGGACTGGCAGGGGCAGGAGCCATCTGCGGGTTATGGGCAGCCGATGATGGGCCAGGGAATGGCGCCCTACAGCCAGCCGCCCGGCGACCACATGGCCGGAACGCTCAAGTCCCAGGCTGGGACATCGATCGGACCCACGCGACGCAATGCGCTGCTGACGATCCTTCTCCCCGCCGCCCTCATGATGGGTGGGATGATCCTGAGCATCGTCCTCGCGTTTGCCGTGAGCCCTGGTCTCGGTTCGCTGGGCGGGCTCTTCGTGCTCGCGGGAGGCATCTGGTATTTGTTTCTCGCCGTCCAGATGCTCGCCGAGCTGAAGGCGGTTACACGCAGCGAGGAGCTCGCGTGGTGGCCACTGATCGTGCCCTTCTACCAGCTCTACTTCATGTGGGTTGTCGTGCCGAAGGAGGTCGCGAAGGCAAAGCAGACGCTCGGCGCGAAGGCAACCCCTCAGCCGGTATTGCTGTACGTCTTTTTGTGGCACTTCGCGCTGGCGTCTGATCTGAACGACATGGTTCGCTGACTACACATTGAACCTGAAGTGCATCACGTCCCCGTCGCGGACGACGTAGTCCTTGCCCTCGATGGCGAGCTTGCCCGCCTCGCGCGCCTTCGCTTCGCCGCCGAGCTTCATGAAGTCGTCCCACCAGATGACCTCGGCCTTGATGAAGCCCTTCTCGAAGTCCGTATGGATGACGGCGGCCGCCTGTGGAGCCTTTGTCCCGCGCTTGATGGTCCACGCGCGTACCTCCGGCTTGCCGGCAGTAAAAAACGTGATGAGACCGAGGAGCTGGAAACCCGTGCGCACGACGGCGTATAGACCTGGTTCTGAGAGTCCAGCGCTCGCAAGGAATTCGGGGCGGTCGGTGGGGTCGAGCTCGGCAATCTGAGCCTCAAGGGCCGCGCAGATGGGAACGACAGGGGCGCCCTCCTTGTCCGCGCGCTGCTTGAGCGCTCGGTAGTGAACATTGTCGGCGAGCTTGCCGACCGACACCTCATCCACGTTCGCCACGTAGAAGGTCGGTTTGGCCGTGAGCAGGTGCATCTCTCCAAGGATGCCCGGCGCGTCTGCCTGGTCGGGAGCGCGGAAGGTGCGGGCGGGTTGGCCCTGGTCGAGGTGCTTGGCAAGGGCGTCGCAGATTTCGACCGCGAGCTTCTCCAAGGGCAATCCGGTCTTGATCATCTTGCGTGCTCGCTCGCCGCGCTTCGTGACCGTCTCGAGATCCTTGAGGCATAGCTCGGTCGTGACCGTCTCGACATCGGCGACGGGATCAACCCGGTTTTCGACGTGGACGACGTTGGCGTCCTCGAAGCAGCGAGCGACCTGAACCACCGCGTCGACCTCGCGAATGTGCGCCAGGAACTGGTTGCCCAACCCCTCGCCCTTGTGCGCGCCTCGAACCAGGCCGGCGATGTCGACGAAGTCGATTGTCGCCGGCACGATCCGGTCCGACTTCACGATCGAATCGAGCGTCGCGAGCCGCGCATCGGGTACGGCGACGACCCCGATGTTCGGGTCGATCGTGCAAAATGGGTAATTCGCCGCCTCGGCCTTCGCGGACGAGAGCGCGTTGAAGAGCGTCGACTTGCCGACGTTGGGCAAACCGACGATACCGATCGAGAGTCCCATGGGCGTGAAGGTCCGGCAGGTAACATGCGCGATCGCACCTCGCAAGGCGCGTACGCCGCTCGTGCTACACAGAGCGAGTGAGCGATCGCTCCCGCTCTCCGAGCGTATCGACCGGCCTCGCCGACGCGGCGCCGGGGCGCGGCCAATTCCCCTCGCCGCGGACACTCCGGGGTCGCACGATCGCCCTGTGCATCACCGGAAGCATCGCGGCATACAAGAGTGTCGAGCTCGCGCGGTTGCTACGCAAGCGGGGGGCGAGCGTGCTCCCTGTGATGACTGCCTCCGCCACTCATTTCGTCGGGTCTGCGACCCTCGCGGGGATCACCGGCGAATCGGTCGCGTTGGACATGTGGGACACGGCTCTTCCAGGTGAAGTTCACGTGCGCCTCGCCGAGCGAGCAGACCTCGTCGCCATCGTCCCGGCGACTGCCGACGTGCTCGCTCGCCTCGCGCACGGACGGGCCGACGATCTGGTCACGGCGCTTGCCCTTTGCGCGCGCGGCCCGGTCTTGGCAGCTCCAGCGATGCACCCGCGCATGTGGGAACATCCGGCCACGCGGCGCAACGTCAGCGATATCGGCGAGCAGAAGCGCGTGACGCTCGTCGGGCCGGTCAACGGCGAAGTGGCGTCCGGCGACGTGGGGTGGGGACGCATGGCCGAGCCTGAGACCATTGTGGAGGCGATTGCGCTCGCCCTCAGCGACCGTGATTTGGCGGGCATACGTCTGGTCATCACGGCAGGCCCGACGTTGGAGGACATCGATCCCGTGCGCTTCATCGGGAATCGATCGACCGGCCGAATGGGGTTTGCGGTCGCCGAGCGCGCGGCGGCGCGGGGTGCCGACGTGACCCTCATCGCCGGCCCCACGCATCTTGCGAGCCCGCAGGGGATGCATCGCGTGGACGTGCGCGACGCAGCCTCGATGCGCACGGCGCTCTGGCAAGCTCTCGGGTCAGACCTGTCGGGCGCCGATGCGCTGGTCATGGCCGCCGCGGTCGCCGATTATCGTCCAGCGGAGAACAGCCGCACGAAGGTGAAGAAAGGCGAGGACCGCGCGGTCGTCGAGCTCGTGAAGAACCCGGACCTCCTGGGGGAAATCGGCGCACTTCGCGCGCACAATCGACCCGTGCTCGTCGGCTTCGCGGTCGAGACGGAGGGCGGCGATGCGCTTATCGCGTCGGCGCGCCGAAAGCTCGCAGTCAAACGCGTGGACCTCGTCGTCGGCAACTTGGCGAGCGAGGCGTTCGGACGAGACGACAATCACGCAACGCTCGTGACCGAAGGTGCCGTTCAATCGCTCCCCGTCCTCTCGAAGGTTTCGCTCGCAGACGTTTTGCTCGACCGCGTCCGAGCGTTGCTCCATCCCGAGTAGTCGATGCACTACCGCGGCGCGCACGCCGCGCCGGCACCCGGATAGGACGCCGTCCGGGTCGTACGACACGCGCCGAGGCTTTCTGTCGCGCAATCCAGCGTCCACGTGGCGCCGCGCACGCACCCGGTCAGCGCACCGGCATCGGTGCACGAGTCAATGGTGCACGCGGACCGCACGACGGCACATGGGCTACTCCAGTTGAAATGCGGGTTCAGCACACCATCGGT
The DNA here is from genome assembly GCA_030776305.1 of Myxococcota bacterium. Lineage (GTDB taxonomy): Bacteria > Myxococcota_A > Polyangia > Polyangiales > Polyangiaceae > Palsa-1150. The sequence goes on along the minus strand of JALYHX010000490.1, from coordinate 1,628 downwards.
ACACGCCGCGTCCGATTCGAGCAGACGTGCACAGTCGATCGTTTCGATCACGCCGGCCGGGCAAGAATAAGCAACCCCGTTCGCACACGTGGCCGAAGCGTCGGCTGCGCACACGCCGCCATCTCCCTCCGGGAGGCATGCGACCCAGGCCGCATTGCGTTCGGGAAAGGCGCCGCACATCTGTCTACCATTGCCCTCGCAATCGATCCCGATATCGCCCCCATCATCGCACCAATGAAGCTCTGTACGCGCGGCGCCAAAGCACCCGCTCACGTCGCAGCCCGCCACCTCTCCAGCGCATACCGTCGATGCGCCGCTCGCCGCGCAGGTCTGCCCCCACAGCGCGCAGTTCTCGCCATGAGCTGTCGGGGACGGAGGCGCGCCATCTCCGATGCACTCGAAGCGGACGTCGGCGTTCGCCGCGACGCCCCCCGGTGTGTTCCCGCAGCTCGTGAAGTTGCCCGCGCTCGCGCAAGCCGGCGCCCCCTGCGGAAAGAGGCAACGCTCGACGTCGCCGCAGCTCTTTACTTGCGAGAGGCAGTCCCAGAGATCGTGTGCTTTGCCTTTGACCCGGTGGCTGGGGTTTGCTGCGCAGTCGTACGCGAGCAGAGCCTGGAAAAGGCACGCGCCAAACGCGTTGCGCCCCGTGGGGGTTTCACAGGCGCCCAGCCATGCGCACGCATGCTGCGCGCGATTGCGAGCGTAGGCTTCGGGCCACGTGCAGAAGTCCGAGGCGGCATCGAGTTGCGGAGACGTGGTCGCGTCTTTCGGGCCGCATGAAGGCGTTTGCCCGTCGATCTCGCACGCGGTGAGAACGTCGCGCGTTGAATGGAACAAATCGAAGCACGCGAACATTCCAACGCCCATGCCTGCACACAGCGCGGACAGCGCGGCCGCCATGCGCGCGCGCATCTCAGAACAGTCCCCGCACGCCGATTGCAGTCGGGCCCACGATCCAGTGCATGCCCACACGCTTGGGCGCATCATCCGCCTGCGTCCAGAGCGCGACGGCAAAGGCGCCTGCCACGAGCGCGCCACCCCATGCCCCGGCAGCCGCAAAGTCCCAAGCGCGGACGCGATTCTTCCACCCGTCGCATGCGTTCGACGCGAACGTCTGAATCTGCGCACAGCCGCGAACTGCGTGGTCAAGCTCGCTGTCGGCGAAAAGAAACGCACCGGCCCCGCCACCCGCGAAGAGAAGAGCCGCAATGGTCGTTGCGACTGCGAGCCCACGCTCTCGATGGGGCGGGGGCGTCGAGGTCGGGGTCTGGGTCTCGGTCGGGCTCTGGGTCTCGGTGGGGCTCCGGGTCTCGGTGGGGATCCGGGTCGAGGAGGTGCGAGGAGCGGGGCCAGCGATATTGATGTCGAGCACTCTCGACTCTCTTTCGCGCAACGTCACGACCTCGATGGACGCTGGGCCGTCGGGAGCTTTTGCCTCGACGCGGTGCATTCCCGGATCGACTGGGACCGGGGCGCCCGTGAGCGCCGCTGGAAGGGGTTCGCCATCGAGCTTCAGCGACGTGTCAGGTAGCGCCGGGATCACATGGATCGTGAGGCGAGGAACGCGTGGATCGACAGCGGCAAGGCGCCTGCCGACTGTGCGCAGTACGTCCTTCGCACTCTCGAGA
>JALYHX010000489.1 GCA_030776305.1 Myxococcota bacterium | reverse complement strand
TCTTCGGGCCGCGTACGAGGCGCTGTCGCGCCGAGCCGCACCCGGGGTCGACGGCGTGACGTGGGCAGACTACGCGACGGGACTCGAGGCGCGCCTCGTGGACCTTCACGCTCGGCTGCACCGAGGAGCGTACCGGGCAAAGCCCTCGCGTCGCGTCTACATCCCGAAACCGGACGGTCGACAGCGGCCGCTCGGCATCGCCGCCCTGGAAGACAAAATCGTCCAGCGCGCCGTCGTCGGGGTGCTCAACGCGGTCTACGAAGAGGACTTCCTCGGCTTCTCCTACGGCTTCCGGCCCGGACGCAGCCAGCATCAAGCGCTGGACGCGCTCGCGACGGGCGTTCTGCGGAAGAAGGTGAATTGGGTGCTCGATGCCGACATCCGTGGCTTCTTCGACACCACCGACCACGGATGGATGGTGAAGTTTCTCGCGCACCGGATTGCGGACAAGAGAATCGTGCGGCTGGTACAGAAGTGGCTGGCCGCAGGCGTTCTCGAGGACGGAAAGAGGTCGAGTGTCGAGGAGGGAACGCCACAGGGAGCGACGGTATCGCCGCTGCTTGCGAACGTGTACCTCCACTACGTCTTCGACCTCTGGGTCGAGCAATGGCGGAGGCGGAAGGCGCGGGGCGATGTTGTCGTCGTGCGCTTTGCGGACGATTTCGTGGTGGGTTTCCAGAACGAATCGGACGCGCGTCGGTTCCATCAAGAGCTCGAGGCTCGGTTGAAGCAGTTTCACCTGGAGTTGCACCCCGAAAAGACGCGCCTGTTTCGATTCGGCAAGAATGCCGCGTTGAACCAGCGTGAACGGGGGCTCGGAAAGCCCGCGTCCTTCACGTTTCTCGGCTTCACGCACATCTGCGGAAGGTCGAAATCTGGGGGATTTGTGCTTCTCCGACATACCTCCAGTAAGCGGATGCGCGCGAAGCTCCATTCCCTTCGGGACGAGCTTCGCAAGCGGATGCACCTGCCGACGGCCGAGCAGGGGGCGTGGCTTGCGAGTGTCGTTCGCGGCTACTTCGCATACCACGCCGTCCCCACCAACGGTCACGCGATTGCTGCATTTCGAGTCCAGGCGGTCCGGCACTGGCACCGTGCGCTCCGGCGCCGGGGACAGAAACGCCGCATCGACTGGATGAGGATGCGGACTATCGCGGAACGTTGGCTTCCACGGGCCCGCATCCTGCACCCCTGGCCTGAGCGGCGCTTCGACGTCCGAACCCGAGGCAAGAGCCGAGTGCGTTAGCAGCGCCCGCTCGGATCCGTGCGGGGGGCGGCCCAAACCGAAAGGCAAGGGCCGTCCCTACCGCGATCAATGGTTTCCGATTATGGATAGCTCGCCATAATCGCAAGAACTGGCTCTTCACGTGGCGCGACGAAGGTGCCGCGCGCACATCAAGGGCAACAAATGGAGTCTCCCCGCCGACCCACCCAGCGGGCGCTGAGGGATCCGGGCCTGCCTCCCTGTCGTTACAACGCTACATCTTTCTGCGACGGATCAACGTCACCCGTTCGCGCTACACGAGTCGGCCATTCGAGGCGCCGTATGAGACGGGTGGGGAGAGCCGGCGTTGCAAATTTCGGGACGCCTATCGCACGCCTTGGCTGGTGCATCAAACTGAAAGTACCCTTGGCGTCTTGGTGCTCTGGGCGAAAAGAGGCCTCAACGAGGCGACGCGAGGAAAACAGGCGGGCGGCCGTTTGCCCCACCGGCTGGGGCATGCCTAGCCACTCCGACCCAGAGGGGAGGGTTCCGAGCGTCCACGGCAACGGGCGTGCAGCGGGCGGGATTCCTCAACCTGGCACCGTCCTGGCCGGGCGCTACGTCGTCGAGAACGTGCTCGGCAGCGGCGGGATGGGGGTCGTCCTTGCCGCCCGCCACATCCATCTCGGGCAGCGCGTGGCGATCAAATTCATGCGCGGGGAGGCCGCCACGGACCCTAACGCCGTTGGCCGGTTCCTGCGCGAGGCACGAGCCGTCGTCGCCCTGACGAGCGAGCACGTCGCGAAGGTGCTCGACTTCGGAACCCTGGAGGCCGGCGAGCCTTACACCGTCATGGAGTACCTCTCGGGAAGCGATCTTGCGCATGTCCTGAGGCAAAAAGGGCCTATGGCGGTCTCGGACGCGGTTGGCGTTGTGCTGCAGGCTTGCGAGGCCATGGCCGAAGCCCATGCACTCGGCATCGTGCATCGCGACCTGAAGCCGGCCAATCTCTTCGTCACCAAACGCATGGACGGGACGCCGCTCGTCAAGGTGCTCGATTTTGGAATCTCGAAGATGTCGGCGCCAAATTCGCCCGGGTCAAACGAAAGCCTGACTTCCTCTGGCCTCGTCATGGGGTCGCCCGGATATATGTCGCCGGAGCAGGTACGCAACGCGAAGTCGGTCGATGCGCGCAGCGACATCTGGGCCATCGGCGTCATCTTGTACGAGCTCCTGACCGGCGCTTCACCCTTTGCCGGAGAGACTGTGGGTGAAGTCTTCGCCCGCATCGTGACCGAGACGCCAGCGTCGCTTGGACAGCTGCGAGCCGAAGTTCCTGAGGGTCTCGCGAGGGCAGTGGCCCAGTGCCTCGAGCGGGACCTACGTCGGCGCGTCCAGTCCGTCGGTGCGCTGGCTTCCATGCTCCTTCCCTTCGCCTCGGCAGAGGCGCGGCTTTCGGTGGATCGAATTCACCGGGTGAGCGTGGGCTTGGCGGCGCCCGTGCAACGCGGAGCGGATACGCTCGCCGTATCGCAGATGCAGTCGGCACTCCTTGGCGAGACAGAAACAGGCCCTGCTTGGCTGAAGTCGACTGGCTCCGCAAAGGTCGACCCTCCAGTCCGCCATCGGCGTCTGGTCGCTGCCGTCGCGATGGCTTCCGTCATTGCGGTCGTCGGCGGAGCAAGTGTCTATGCGTTGCGCTCTCGAGCGCCCCAGCGGCCGTCGGCGAGCGCTTCCGAGCCGCTGGCTCCCTCTTCGGCCTCCGCAGGCGACGACCAGCCTGTCGAGACGTTGCCGGT
>JALYHX010000488.1 GCA_030776305.1 Myxococcota bacterium | reverse complement strand
GGTGAATACCCCGTCATTTACGTGAACTGGATCGAGTCCAATCGGTTCTGCGAGGAGGAAGGAAAGCGTCTCTGCACGGAGGAGGAGTGGACGTTCGCGTGTGAAGGCGAGGATGCGCTCCCGTACCCGTACGGTTACGACCGCGACAAAGATGCCTGTCTCGTCGACAAGCCTTGGCGATGGTTCGATCCTGCTGCATACGGTGGGAGAAAGGTCGCCCTCATTCACGAGCTCGATCGGTTGTGGCAGGGCGTTCCATCGGGGTCGCTGCCAAAGTGCAGGAGCCCGTTCGGGGTCTACGACATGACGGGCAACGTCGACGAGTACACGAAGTCGATCTCCCCGACGGGCAGTCCGGCGATCCTCAAGGGAGGCTACTGGGGACCGGTGCGCACGCGGTGTCGTCCGACGACGCGGGCGCACGGGCCCGAACACGCGTTTTATCAGCAGGGCTTTCGCTGCTGCCGAAATGGTTCATGACGCGCCCTCGCGATGGGGACGTGCGGAGACGATCATGCGGCTTGTCGGAATAGGTACTTCGTCTCGGGGTTATCGCGGCGCCAAATGACGTAGTCCATGAAGAAATGGTGGCCGTTCACGAATGCGTAGATAGCAGCGAAGTAGGGTGTCGCGCCGAGCGCCGCGCCCGAGAGGCGCACACGGCGCGGAACGAGCATGTCGTCGAGCGCCGACGGCGCACCCCGGAAAAGGAACCAACCGAGCCCGAGCGCCGACGCAGCCAGGATCCCCATGCGTACGCGCGCGGACATTTCGAACCAGGGTGGGCCCTCGCGTTCTCGAGCTTCGTTGCCCTTCAGAAGCCAGACGAAATAGAGGTATTGCATCGAATGCAAGGCTGGGATCACATACACGACGAGCGGATCGACGCTCGAATAAATGGACCACGACCAGATGCTCACCAGGAGCGCGGTCAACGGCGTCAAGGGAGGCAGGCGGCCTTCCCGCCGCCACTTTTGCACCAGAACCACGAGAAGCAGGAGCGCGGTCGACAAGAAGACGACGTGAGTCAAGTCCTCGAGCCACCGCGGATGCGCAAGCGTCGTGTAGACCACGCCTTTTTCCTCCACCTCCGTGCCCGCATCGGTCGGGCTCGCCCAGGCATAGGCCCAACCGGCGAAACAATGCGCGAGGATCGTCGCCCGCTCGCCTCGGCCAAAGCGGACTCCCCGTCGCGCAGCGAGCACAATCATGACGCCGAATCCTTGTTTGACGTAGTGCCAACCGACGAGCAGAAACATCAGTTGAATCATGAAACCGAGTGTGACCGCCGACTTCGTGGCCAGCGCCGCAATCGCCCAGATCGCCAGCGTCAGCGGAACGACCACCCCCGCGACGAGATAACGAGCGCGCTGCGCCGCGCTGAACGAGCCATCGAACGCGCGCGAGAGGCCATGGCGATAGAACAACAGGTACGTCACCGCGAAGTGCGGGTCGTTGATGACGTACGCCGCGTGAAACATCAGGAATCCGACGGCAAATTCCGACGAATCGAGGCCGACCGTCCTTCGCAGCAGCCAGGCCAATGGAAAGAGCAGGGGCGTCAAACCACCCACCAGGAGGAATTCTCCTAGGCCTGCACGCCACTCGTGGGCGCTCGACCGCTCGACCGGCCGCGGTTCGACCAACGACTCGACGACCATCATCGCCGGCGCCCTTCCTATCACCTCAACATGATCACTGGCCGCTCCCACAGAGCAAGCACCAGGCACCCCTCGGGTGCCCGCACGCTATGCCGAGACCCCGGTGGGTTGACCACCATCGTTCCGGCCGAATAGACACCCGACTCGTCGCGCTGAGAGCCGGTCAAAATGAAGATATGTTCGTACCCGTCGTGTTCGTGCATCGGCACGCACGCATTCGGCGCGTAGCGGACCAGCGCGGCCGAGGCCCCAGCGCGGCCATCGCCGTAGAGACGGCAGATCTCAACGCCGTCGTAGAGCGGTGCCCATTCGGGGGTTTCGCGCAGGATGGCCCCGAGGTCGAGAGCGAACGGTCGATTCATGCTGGGGCTCTCGGCGGCGGTCATTGACTTATCGTAGGCCGAGGGGGCCGATGACGCACCTAAATGCAGCCAAGCCGCGCTCCGTTCAACGATCGATTTGCCCGCTAGTCGGCGCGGTGCGCGAGGTATGTGCGCCATCCACCGAAAGACGAGATATCCGTCCCGCTCTCGACGGCGTGACTCTCGCACAGGAACCCGTGGACACGCGACCCATCGCTCAGATCGATTTCTCCGATCCCCAATGGGGACTTCACGCTCGTCATGAATGAGCCAAAATTCTCAATCGGCAATGCCCAGACCTCGACTTCGATGCTCGCCTCGAGTCCGGTGTTTCCTCGGATCAGACCGGGCTTCGGCGGGCGCGTGTCCGGCAGCGCGTAGAGTCGATAGGATGGCGCCGTCCGCGCCGTGCGCACGAAGAACGCACCCCGCTCGGAGAGCTCATGATTGAGCGGCTGCCCCGACAGGTGAGCACCGACGACCGCGAGCGCGATGTACCCGTCGGGCAGATCGTGCGCGGCGGATTCGGGCCTTGGCCATGGCCAGCTCGTGGCGCCGAGTGGCTCTGGCTCCAACGCATGAAACGACGACGCCATCGCGAGAAGAGAGGCGTCGCGACCCCAGGGTCCGATGAACGTGACCCCTGCGGGGAGGCCATCGCTTCGAAGCCCGCTCGGGACGGCGACCGCGGCGAGATCCATGAGGTTGACGAACGTCGCGTACTTGCCCAGCCGTGCGTTCGCATCGATAGGATTCGCGAGCACTTCGTCGATCCGAGGAAACGCAGGAGTCGTCGGGACCACGAGCGCATCGATCCGACCCCAGAGCGGTTCGACAGCTCGCCGTAGCGCCGCCAAACGATGGAGGGCTCGAAATGCGTCCGTAGCGGGATAGTGCTGGCCGCGAGCCAGGACGGTCCCGATGACGGGCAGCACAGAGTGGGGGTGATCGCGAAGGAACGCCTCGAGACCTGCAAGTCGTTCGGCGATCCAGACGCCCTCATAG
>JALYHX010000487.1 GCA_030776305.1 Myxococcota bacterium | reverse complement strand
TCTTAGGACGCACTATTGCCCATATGACGCAGCTCGGCTTTGACGGAAACTCGGCCAGGCTCAGTTGGGGTCGGCGACCCTCGGCGACGCACCGATGACCGAGACGCGCAGCGCGGCGACCGATTGGCTGCTCGCGGGTGCCCGCCACGTGTGGAGACCCTACTGCCAGATGAAGGGTGCGCCGGACCCGTTGCGGGTCACGCGGACCGAGCGGGCGCGGATCGTTCTGGAGGATGGTCGCGAACTGATTGACGGCATCGCGTCTTGGTGGACGGCGTGCCACGGCTACAACCATCCCCACATCAGGCAGGCCATCGAGGCTCAGCTTGCGCGCATGCCGCACGTCATGTTCGGCGGACTCGCGCACGAGCCCGCCTACCGTTTGGCGACGCGACTCGCGCGCCTACTTCCGGGAGATCTCGACCATGTCTTTTTCGCGGAGTCCGGCTCGGTCTCCGTCGAGATCGCGATGAAAATGGCCATCCAATACTGGATCAACCGGGGCGTGTCCGGGCGTACCCGATTCGTCTCGTTTCGCGATGGCTACCACGGCGACACTTTGGCGACGATGACCATCTGCGATCCGGAGGAGGGCATGCACTCCCTCTTTGCCGGCGTGATGCCCGCTCAACACGTGGTCCGTCTTCCGCGCGAGTCCGTCTCCGAGAAGGCCCTGGAAGACCTGCTGAGTCGCGTAGGCACCGAGGTGGCGGCCATTGTGGTCGAACCCGGCGTCCAGGGCGCAGGTGGGATGGTTTTCCACGATTCCGAGGTCCTCGTTCGACTTCGAAGCCTGGCGGATCGCCACAACGTTCTGCTCATCTTCGACGAGATCTTCACCGGCTTCGGTCGGACGGGACCACTCTTCGTCTGCCAGGGCGCGGGCGTCACGCCGGACATCATCACCGTGTCCAAGGCGTTGACTGGGGGCACGCTCCCGCTGTCGGCAGCCGTCGCCAGCAGTCGTGTGTTCGACGCATTCTGTTCGGATGATCCGCGCAAGGCCCTGATGCATGGCCCAACCTTCATGGCCAACCCCTTGGCCTGCGCTGCGGCGAATGCCTCGCTCGACATTTTCGAGAGTGGAGGGTGGCGCGACGACGTCGCGCGCATCGAGCGGGGGCTGAGAGCGGGTCTGGAGGAATGCCGATCGCTTCCACACGTGGTTGACGTGCGAACGCGAGGCGCAATCGGCGTCGTTGAGCTGGATCATGTCCCGGACGCGAGCCGTCTCTGCGGGTGTTTCGTCGATGAGGGCGTGTGGGTACGCCCCATGGGACGTGTCGTGTACCTGACGCCCGCATTCGTCATCGCCGCTCAGGAGTTGGAGCAGCTCACCGGAGCAATCCGAAACGTCCTACGCACCAACACGTCGAAGTAGTCGAATGGGAGGCTCGATGGGTCTCGAGCCGTGCCTGCGAATACACGCTTCGGAGCGACTTCATCGTCTTCCACGGGCGACATTCTTCGACTGCTCTGTTTGGGTATGGGGGTAGGCGCCGATGACCCGACCGCCAAGGGAATCCGATAGAGGCGCCGAGCCTCCTCGATCTCGCTCGTTTATCTGCCGGTGCGCTCGCGGTGTGTGCACCCCGGCCAGCAGCAGGGTCGACGCTGGCCTTCCTCCAGCTCCTCCCGGGTCCGGCGAATGCGGCGTTCTCGGGTCACGTCCTGCTTGGCGTCTTCGACCCAGCAGATGAACTCGTTGCGCGCCAGGGGCGTGATGCCCTTCCAAGCGTCGAGTGCCGTGGGGTTGGCGATCAGTGCGTTGCGCAGGTCTTCGGGAAGCTTGTGCACCACGCCACCTGGTACTCGCTGGCCGCTCACCCGGTCCAGGGTAACGGTGCCGGAATCTGGAGAACAGGGGCTCGCACGGCACAAGGATCGCACTGCGGCCGGCCAGGCGTTTCGTCGTGTATTCAGGAGAGACGGGCTTCCCCCTAAGCGCCGACATCGAAGCCGTCAGCGTCCGGGCAATGGCTCAAACCCTCGCTGAAGCGGCGTAGGTGATCGACGTCGCCGCGCGGCCTAATAGGGCGTGCCATTCTTGTGGGTGAAGACCGCTCCGCCGTCGGGCCCCTTACGGTACGCGAGATCGACGTCGCTGTACTCGGCGCTGTCCTCGGGGTCGCGGTTGCTGATCTCCAGGTAGCGGGCGGGATGGTTACTCCGGTTCACGAGCTGGTGGCCGTTCTTCGAACCGGTTGGAAACCCCGCGCACATCCCGGCAGTGAGGAGCTGCTCGCCTTCGTCCGTTCGGAGCACCACCTCGCCCTCGACGACGAAGACGAGTTCGTCCACGCGCGTGTGGAAGTGACGCATCGAGGACTCCTTTCCGGGTGGAAGCGTCGTCAGGTTGACGCCGAGCTTCGTGAGCCCGAGTGCGTCGCCGAGCGCGCGCTTCTCTCGCGGGAGCACCCTTGAACGAAATGGCTCCGGATAGCCGGAGGTCGAGCGAGGTGACACGCTGGCCGGGTCGAGTGCGGGCGGCTTGAGCGACATCGGTCTTGTCTACCACGGGGCGGCGGGTCTCCGACAGGCAGCGGTCGCGGCGGAGCACTCCGTTCAAAGTCACCCTGGACGGGGTGCTGCGGCCATCGTGTGCAAATTCTCGCGGACGAAGAGTTGCATCGTCAGGCGGTCGAGGTGTCTTGCGCGGCTGGCTTACTTCAGCCGCCGATAATTCGTGATCCGTCAACTTGGGCCTTCAGCCGCCGGATCCAATTGGACTTCTTACATGCTATCAGCCGTGTCCCTCGTCGAGGCCGCATGAATACGACGATCCCGTGTGGCCAAAGCGTTACTTCTTTGATGAAGCGCGCTTTGGCCTCTTCGCTTCTCCTCGGACCCATCTTGGGCGGCTGCTCCGGTCACACAGCGCCGCCCCATTGCACGGGGAATGTTGTCGACACTGACAACATCACACTGACAGACAAGGCCACTGGAAACCGCGTTTGCGACGCGACGGTATTCACCGCAGACGGACGCTTTCAACTGGGACTGTTCGGCTCGCCTGAATACTGTTTCTATTCTTTTCCTTTCGACCCCGATGGGGGTATTTATCGCCAAAACGAAAGCTTCGACGTGAACGTCGTTGCACCAGGATACGCCCCCGTTGTCGTTCATGATGTCAGGGTCTTTGTCTGGCCTTGTAACGGGCGACGGCCGCCGGAGTCGCTGCAGCGGTGTCTCCAATGCGTCGTGCAGCTCACCCCTATCGTTGGCGGAACGGACGCGGGCGATATGGCCGAAGCGGGCGCGGATGACGCCGCGCCCGAATGACGGCTCACCGCCCGCTGCCTCGCCGGCCGCTGCGTTCTTTTTTCCTGGCTCTGTCTCCTGCCTCATGGTCAATTCGTTTTCCGTCATCGCTGAGGCGATTCAGCAGGGATCGCGGAGGTGTGTCT